>NZ_JBVVQI010000020.1:0-131143 GCF_055811495.1 Mesorhizobium sp. WSM4830
CGGACATATGGATGCAAGCGATCCGATCAGACCTGAGCCACACCTTGCAAGCAGGGGGCCGTCCACATATGGATCCTGGGGTCTGCGCGTCGCTTCGCTCCTTGCTTCGCCCCAGGATGACGACGGCGTATTGAGATCGGCAGCGTCAGACCACTAGTCCTCGATCGGTTCGGGCGGGTGCGCATCGCGGCCCTTGCCGAAGGTATAGCCAGTTTCCACCGCCCTGCGGCCGAACTTGCCGCGCAGCGTGTCGATAGCGCCTTCGGCCATGGCGCGCTTGCGTGACTGGACGTCGACCAGGTCGGGCGGGTCCGCCCTGTCATCGTCGGAGAGATCGCTGACGCCAATGCCGAGCAGCCGGTATTTCGTGCCATCCGCTTCCTTGTGCAGTAGCTCGAGCCCGGTCGAGAAAATGCGGTCGGCCAGCCGGGTCGGATCGCCGAGCTGGCGATTGCGCGTGCGGATCTTGAAATCCTGGGTCTTCAGCTTGAGGACGACGGTGCGTCCGGCAATGCCGGATTTTTTCAGCCGGGCCGAGACCTTTTCCGACAGCGCCCTCAGCACCGAAACCAGTTCGTCGACGGAGGCGATGTCGGTGTCGAAAGTGGTCTCCGCCGAGACGCTTTTCGCGTCCTGGTCGGGAACGACGCGACGGTCGTCCTCACCGCGCGAAAGCCGGTAGAGCCGGTCGCCCATCACGCCATAGCGGCGCATCAGGTCGCCGCGTTCCATGCGCTGCAGCTGGCCGATGGTGCGGATGCCGTCGCGCTCGAGCGTGGCGGCAAAGGCCTTGCCGACGCCCCAGATCAGCGTCACCGGCTGCTCGGCCAGGAAGCCGATCGCCTCGGCCTCGCCGATCACCGAAAATCCGCGCGGCTTGCGGAAGTCCGACGCCACCTTGGCCAGGAACTTGCAGTAGGACAGGCCTGCCGAAACGGTGATGCCGATTTCTTTTTCGACGCTGAGAGCGAAGCGCGCCAGCACCACCGCGGGCGGCAGGCCATGCAGGCGCTCGGTGCCGGCGAGGTCGAGAAAAGCCTCGTCGATCGAGAGCGGCTCGACCAGCGGCGTCAGTGCCTGCATCATGGCGCGCACCTCGCGGCCGACGCGGACGTATTTTTCCATGTCCGGCGGGATGACCACCGCTTCCGGGCAGGCTTCGAGCGCCTTGAACATTGGCATCGCCGAGCGCACGCCGTGGATGCGGGCGATGTAGCAGGCCGTGGAGACGACGCCACGCTTGCCGCCGCCGATGATCAACGGCCGATCCTTCAACGCCGGGTTGTCGCGCTTTTCGACCGCCGCGTAGAAGGCGTCGCAATCGACATGGGCAAGATGCAGCCGGTAGAGCTCCGGATGGCGGGCAAGCCGTGGACTGCCGCAGCGCTCGCAACGGCGTGCCTCGCTGCGCTGAAAACTCAGGCAGTCGCGGCAAAAACCGTGTTCGGGATTGTTGACAGGAGCCGCCATCGCTGCGAACATAAAGAGAACAAATGCAATGGTACGTCAGGACGGACGCCACGACAAGGCGGTGGGCCGGGAGAGAGCTCATGAATACGACCATAGCGCCGCTAGTGCCCGAGCTTTGGGCGGATTTCGAAGATCTTTTCGGTAAGCAAGGCGCCTGCTACGGCTGCTGGTGCACACATTTCCGGCTGTCGCCGGCAGCGCGCCGCGCGAGCAACCGGGAGCGGAACAAGGACCACATCAAAGCCCGGATCGAGGCCGGACCACCACCTGGCCTGCTGGCCTTCGAGGGCGGCCAGGCGGTCGGCTGGATGCAGATCGGCCCGCGCGCCGACGTGCCCGAGTGGAATAACCAGGGCAGGGGGTCGGCGCCGCTCGACCCCGCCGATGCCAGCGATCCAGGCGTCTGGGCGATCTCCTGCTTTTTTATCCGCGCCAAGGCACGCGGCAGGGGACTGTCGCACCGCCTGGTCGAAGGCGGCATCGACTTTGCACGGGAAAATGGCGCCCGGCTGATCGAGGCCTGCCCGATCGACCTGTCGAAGGATTCGCGCTCGATCGGGCTGTTCGTCGGCTCGTCGCGGGTCTTCGAAAAAGCCGGGTTCCAGCGATTGGTCGAGCGCAAGCCGGGCCGGCCGCTGGTGCGGCTGGTACTTTAGCAAGACAATTGCCTGGCGTACTGTCTTCGTCTTGCGGTTGTGATGGTATTTCCCTACCAGAAGCATGAAGCAATTTCGCCTTCCGAGATCAACGGAGAACAAACGTGAAGCGTGTTTTGGCACTTGTTTTCGCTCTCGCGCTCAGCGCGCCCGCCTTCGCCCAGACCGTTGACAATCAAGGCGCAAAACGGCTTTCCGACGATCTGGCGCACTATTTCGGCAAGAAGCCGTTCGACATTGGGTTCGTGAAAGTTTCAGTCGAGGGCAATGCCTACAAGATCGCTTTCGACTTCAAGCCGGTCACGGATTTGCTGGCAAAGCAGCAATCCTTCAAGTTGGACTCCACGCCTTACTTCGTTCTGGCGAAGCCGCGCAAAGATGGTCAGTGGGACGTTTCGGTGGACGTGTCTCCGAAGGGATCTGTTGATTTCGTCGGTCCGGAGGGGGCGCAGCACATCGACTTCTCCGTGTCGGACAACAAGTTCGCCGGTATCTATGACCCTGATCTAGCGGCCTTTGTGAACGCCTCGGGTTCCACTTCGGGCGTCACGATGAGTGTAAAAAGCCCGCTGCAGAATGTGGAAGTGTCTGCGGAAGGCGGCGCTGGCAGCATGAGCGCGACGAAATCAGCGAATGGCGGCATAGATTTTGCGTATTCACAGACAATGACCGCCTTTGCCGAAACCGTCAGACTGGACGATCCCAAGAGCGGTCTGAAATTCTCATACAATGTCAAGTCGCCGCACGCGGCGGTGGATGCGACGGGCAAGGGCATGCGGACAAAGCCGCTGCTCGATTTACTTGCCTTCGCCGTGGCCAACGAGGATGAGGCCAAGCTCAAGGCGAACCAAGCGGAGTTCAAGTCGCGTCTGCTCGCCGTATTACCGCTGTGGGAAAGAATAGACGGCACCTACAGCTTCAAGGATTTCGTGGTGGAGACCCAGCTCGGCAATTTCGGTGCGACACAGTTGAGCACGGCGGTCGGGATGGACGGTATCTTGCAGAACGGTCAGATAACCTATGCGATCAAGGCCGCCGGCCTGACGCTGCCGCAGCAGATGCTGCCCAGCTGGAGCGTCGCGTTGTTGCCGACGGATATCGACCTCAGTTTCGGCGGCGCCAACATCGATCTCGACAGCATAGCGAAAAAAGCCATCGAAACGCTTGATCTTAATAAAAATCCGCCGTTGCCGGGCGATTTCGGCGACCAGATTTCCGCTGATTTCCTGGCCAAGACCCCCAAGCTGGTCCTGGGGCACAGCACCGTGAAGAACGGCAATGTCGAAGTCGCGATGGAAGGTGAAATGACGTTCCCCGGCAAGAAGCCCGAGGCGAGCATAACCATCGATGTCGCGGGCTATGACAAGATCGTGGAGGCCCTGCAGACGGCGGCCAAGACCGAACCGGAAGCGGCACAGTATTTTCCGTTCGCACTCGCCGTCAAAGGGTTCGGCAAGGCACTGCCGGATGGTCGACTGGAATGGGTCGTCAACGCTAAGGCAGACGGTTCGGTCACGGTCAACGGCGCCATGCTGAAGCCGGCCGACCCCGTTGGGACGGACGACAGTGGGGATGAGGCAACGCCATAAAGCATCAGCACTGGCCCGTTGTCGGCGGCAAGTTCTTCGATCTGTCCGCTGTCTCGGGATCGCCGCTTATGTTGAATGCTCATGATTGTCGTCGCCGAGCGGCAGAGCGCGCAACGCCTTGCCCACTGCGGCGGGTGGCGTTCCGGTCTCCTCGGAAAAACGCATCAGCGTCGGCTCGTGGGCAAGGATGAACTGCAGCACGCCGGCCAGGAATCCCGGCTCGCCCGCCGCCTGGCGGATGGAATGGGCTTCGATGCCGGTGATCGCCAGGAAGCGGGGCAGAAGTTCCGGATCGGCGGCGACGAAGCCCAACGCCTTTACGGCAATGGTTTCCGCTTCCTCGCGCATTGACGCTGCGTTTGCCATCGCTACCTTCCTTCATGGGCGGAATCGTTCTGTTTTCGCAGTAGTGGCAAGTGTCGCCGGCAGCAAGCTCGCCGACCTGGAATCCGAACGCTTTTCGGGCAGCCGGTTTCCGTTTCGTCAATCATATTGCCGTATAGTGGGAACAGGTTTGGTGCGTGCCGACAAGGGGCGCATGACGGCACCCTTCGAGTGGAAGGCCAGCCGGGACGGGAAATCGATGCCTAAGAAGGTTATGATCGTCGAGGACAACGAGCTCAACATGAAGCTCTTTCGCGACCTCATCGAAGCGAGCGGCTACGAGACGGTGCGCACACGCAACGGCCTGGAAGCGCTGGATCTGGCGCGGAAGCACAGGCCGGACCTCATCCTGATGGACATCCAGCTGCCGGAGGTGTCGGGCCTCGAGGTCACCAAATGGCTGAAGGAGGACGACGATCTCCACGTCATCCCGGTCATCGCCGTCACCGCCTTCGCGATGAAGGGTGACGAGGAGCGCATCCGCCAGGGCGGCTGCGAGGCGTACATCTCCAAGCCGATCTCGGTGCCGCGTTTCATCGAGACCATCAAATCCTACCTGGGCGATGCCTGATGTATCTTTCCAGCCGAGCCGGAGCTTTGTGAAATGACCGCGCGGATCCTCGTCGTCGACGATATCCCAGCAAATGTCAGGCTGCTGGAGGTTCGGCTGCTCGCCGAATATTTCGAGGTTCTGACCGCCACCAACGGGCCGGATGCGATCGAGATCTGCGAGAACGGCAAGGTCGACGTCGTGCTGCTCGACGTGATGATGCCCGACATGGACGGGTTCGAGGTCTGCCGGCGGCTGAAGGGCGACCCGGCGACATCGCACATCCCGGTCGTGATGATCACCGCGCTCGACCAGGTTTCGGACCGGGTGCGCGGCCTCGAGGCCGGCGCCGACGATTTTTTGACCAAGCCGGTCAACGATCTGCAGTTGATGACGCGCGTCAAGAGTCTGGTCAGGCTGAAATCGCTCACCGACGAGCTGCGGCTGCGCGCCTCGACGACACGCAATATCGGCATCGAGGAGCTTTTGAGCCGCAACTTCGCCACCGATGATGCCGTGCCGAAGGTGCTGCTGGTCGACGAGCGCAAATCCTCGTTCGAGCGCATCCAGAAGATGCTGCGCGGCAGTGCCGATCTCGACGTCGCCAACGATCCGCACGCCGGCTTCTTCCAGGCCGCCGAGCTGCCCTATGAATGCGTGATGATCTCGACGGCCTTCGCCGATTTCGACCCGCTGAGGCTCTGCTCGCAATTGCGCTCGCTCGATCGCACCCGTTTCCTGCCGATCATCCTTCTGGCGGACGAGGGCGAGGAGGGGCGCATCATCCGCGGCCTCGAACTCGGCATCAACGACTATCTGATGCGGCCGATCGACCAGCAGGAGCTGACCGCGCGGCTGCGCACGCAGGTGCGCCGCAAGCGCTACAACGACCAGCTTCGCGCCAGCGTCACCCAGACCATCGAGATGGCGGTGACCGATGCCCTGACCGGCCTGCACAACCGCCGCTATCTCGACAGCCATCTGCAGACTCTGTTCGATCGCGCCGTGGCACGGCGCCGGCCGCTGTCGGTGATGATCACCGATCTGGACCGCTTCAAGAGCATCAACGATACGCATGGCCATGACGGCGGCGACGACGTGCTGCGCGAATTCGCGCGGCGTCTGCGCAAGAATGTCCGCGGCATCGATCTAGCCTGCCGCTTCGGTGGCGAGGAGTTCGTCGTGGTGATGCCGGACACGGACGGCGCGGTAGCCGAAAAGGTCGCCGAGCGCATTCGCGCCGAAATCGCCCAGCTGCCGTTTGCCGTCGGCACCGAAGGCAAGGCCGTCGAAGTCACCGTCAGCGTCGGCGTGTCGTCGGTGTTGAAAGGGGTGGACACGGTCGCGGCGCTGATGAAACGCGCCGACCTCGCGCTCTACGAGGCCAAGAGCGGCGGCCGCAATCGCGTCGTCGCCAAGGCGGCGTAGCACCACAGACGAATTAGCCAGTCAACCCGACAAGGTTACGAATTTACCTTAATCCAAGCGAGTTGGGAGGCTTGGTTAAGAAACTGTTGATTTTCATAAGTTGTTGCGCAAATGTGCAGCCCTTAGACGTAACCGGCACGAGGCTAGATCGCCGGTTCGACCCAAAGAATACCCCATGATGCTCAGGTCCGCCGCATCTCCTGGGTCCGTGGGGTCGGCCGGCCGGCGCTGGCACATAGTGGCCTCCTCGTACCGCTGCCAAACGCCGGCCGGCCCCCAATTTTCAAAACACATCAGGACTCTGCGTCAGCATCCAGAAAATGCTGGCTTTTTGTCGTGGCAGCTAGGCCATGCCTTGATCAGCACGCTGGGGGCGGTACGCATATGCCCGCAGCCGATTGACAGGGCCCAGTCTTCTATGCAGAAATTGGTTGGACCATTGAGCCATTTGGGACCCTTGGCATGACCGAATTCGGCCTTTCCCCCATACAGGCAACTGCTCGCGACGACGCGGTGCTCAAGGCGCTGGCCGGCTTTGTAATGCGGGAAGCTCTCGGACCCGGCCAGAGACTGCCGACCGAACGCATCCTTGCCGAGCGCCTCAAGGTGAGCCGCAACACCGTGCGCGAGGCGCTGACGCGCTGGGAAGGGCTCGGCCTGGTCGAACGGCGGCAAGGCAGCGGCACCTATCTCAAGGGAGTGGTCTCGCTGGACATGCTGCACATGCCGCTGACGCTGGCTGGCGGCAATGATTTCACCAGCCTGATGCAGACACTGGAAATCCGCCGGGCACTGGAAGCGGAGGCCGCCGCCCTTTGCGCCATCCGCGCGGACCAGGCCGAGATCGCCGAGATCGCGCGCAAGCTTGACATTATGGAGCAGGCCTTTCACACGCGCGCCGGCATGTCGGCGGAGGAAGACTGGGAATTCCATCAGTCGATCTATCGCACGTCCGGCAATCCGCTGTTCGAGCAGATCATAGCCGCCATGCACGAGCTGTTCCACCGTTTCTGGGAACATCCGCTCGGCGTGCGCGACTTCGGCCACGCCAGCTTTCCTTACCACCGCACCATCTACGAACGCATCGCCGCGCACGATCCTGAGGGGGCTCGGGCCGAGGCGCTCAAGCTGATCGCCACCGTCGAGGACGATCTGAAGCGCGGCGCGGCCAAACTCGAACTTTCAGGCCAGAAATGAGCGACCATTCCGCCGATTTCGAAAACGAGTATCTCGCCGAGGCGGCGACGCTTCTCGCCCATGACGCGCCTTTCCCCGGCGGCGCGGTGGTCCCGCCGATCTACCAGACTTCGCTCTTCACCTTCGCGAATTATGCCGAGATGGCCGACACATTCGCCGGCAGGCGACGCCAGCCGATCTATTCGCGCGGCGACAACCCGACGGTCATGGAGTTCGAGGCGCGTGTCGCCGCTCTCGAAGGGGCGGAGGCCGCGCGCGGCTTTTCCAGCGGCATGGCGGCGATTAGCGCCACGGTGCTTGCTTTCGTCGGTGCCGGCGAGCGGATGGTCGTCGTGCGCAATTGCTACGGCGACGCCTACCGGCTGTTCGAGCGGCTTCTGCCTCGGCTCAATATCAAGGTCGACTATGTTGACGGGTCCGATCCGGACGCGGTCGCCGCAGCACTTCCCGGCGCCAAACTGCTCTACCTGGAAAGCCCGACGTCGATGATGTTCGAGCTCCAGGACGTAACGCATCTGGCACGGCTGGCCAAAGAGCAGGGCATTATCACCTCGATCGACAATTCCTGGGCGACCCCGGTGTTCCAGAAGCCGATTTCGCACGGTGTCGACCTGGTGCTGCATTCGGCCTCGAAATATCTCGGCGGCCACAGCGATACCGTCGCCGGTGTGGTGGCCGGTTCGGCTGCCCATATCCGACACATCAACGAGCAGACCTATTCCTATCTCGGCGGCAAACTTTCGCCTTTCGAGGCTTGGCTGCTGCTGCGTGGCCTGCGCACATTGCCGCTGCGGTTGCCGCATCACATGAAGAGCGGGCTGACCATTGCCGAACGGCTGAAGGCGCATGGCCATGTCGAGCGGGTCAACCACCCGGCCTATTCCAACCATCCAGGCAAGGCGACGCTTGCCGGCTATGCCGGGCTGTTCTCGTTCGAAGTGACGGAAGACGTCGACATCCCGGCTTTCGTCGATGCGCTGAAACTCTTTCGAATCGGCGTCAGCTGGGGCGGCCATGAGAGCCTGGTCGTTCCGGCAAAGGCCTCGCTCGAGCAGACGCCGGGCCTGAATTCGATGGCGCGCTTCGGCGTCAGCCCGCGAACAATCCGCTTCAGTGTCGGATTGGAAAGTGTCGAAGACCTGTGGGCGGATGTTGCCCAGGCCTTCGACAGAGCAAAAAGATAAAGGAGCCGTTCAAAATGGGAGTGCTGAACATGAAAAAACTGAGCATCCTTCTTGGTGCCGTCGCGGGTCTGGCGATTTCCGCCGGCAGCGTGCTGGCCGATTCCACGGTCAAGATGGTCGAGGTCATTACCAGTCCGCCGCGTACCGAATTCCTCAAGAAGCAGATCGCCGAATTCGAGGCGGCCAATCCGGGTGTCAAGGTCGAGCTGGTATCGCTGCCCTGGGGACAGGCGTTCGAGAAGTTCCTCACCATGGTGCAGGCCGGCGACACGCCCGATATCGTCGAGATGCCGGAGCGCTGGATGGGTCTCTATGCGACCAACGGCCAGCTCGAGGATCTCGGGCCATACATGGCAAAATGGGACGATGCCAAAACGCTAGGCGAGCGTGCCAAGCAGTTCGGCTCGACGGTCGATAACAAGCAGTACATGATCCCTTACGGCTATTACCTGAACGCGCTGTTCTGGAACAAGAAGCTGTTCAAGGAGGCCGGCCTGGACGGCCCGCCGGCGACGCTCGATGAATTCGTCGAGGACTCCAAGAAGATCTCGGCGATACCGGGCAAATACGGCTACTGCCTGCGCGGCGGCCCGGGCGCCTTCAACGGCATGCATATGTTCATGAACATCGCCGCCGGCAAGGGGGGCTATTTCAACGAGGACGGCACCTCGACGATCAACGAGGAAGGCTCGGTCAAGGGCCTGCAGATGCTCGCCGACATGTACAAGAACGGCCTGGCGCCGAAAGATGCGGTGAGCTGGGGCTTTAACGAGACCGTCACCGGCTTCTATTCCGGCACCTGCGCCATGCTGAACCAGGATCCCGACGCGCTGCTCGGCATCGCCGACAAGATGAGCGCCGACGACTTCGCCGTGGCGCCGATGCCGGTCGGGCCGAGCGGCAAATCCTATCCGACGCTCGGTTATGCCGGCTGGGCGATGTTCGCCAATTCCCAGCACAAGGACGATGCCTGGAAGCTGATGGCGACGCTGTTGTCGCCCAAGGACAATCTGGAGTGGGCAAAGGAAGTCGGCGTCATTCCGATCCATAACGGCGCCGACCAGGACGCTCACTTCAGGACCGAGCAGTTCAAAGGCTGGTTCGAGGAACTGAACAACGGCGACAAATACGAGATGGTGACGCCGCCGACGCATCTGGAAAATCTCGGCAATTTCGTCGACCAGGTGGCGATCAAGAATTTTCAGGAAGTGCTGCTTGGCCAGAAGGCGGCCAAGGACGTGGCCGACGAATGGGCCAAGTTCCTGACCAAGGAACAGCAGGACTGGCTGGCCAAGAACAAGAAATAGCTTTTGTTCCTTTCCTTCTCCCCGCTTGCGGGGAGAAGGTGGCCCGATAGGGTCGGATGAGGGGCAGCGCTACGTTCTGCCGGGCTGGCTCCGCCCCTCATCTGCCTGCCGGCATCTTCTCCCCGTGAACGGGGAGAAGGGCGCTGTCGCCGTCGCTGCACCCGCCTGTCACCGTAGAGCCGCCTGCAACAGAGCTGTCCGTATGACCTATGCCGTGTCCGAAATACGATCCGCCGGCAGGCCGCGAAAGAAGCGGCTGTCCCATGCCGCGATCGAGCCCTGGCTCTATCTCAGCCCGGCGATCGTGCTGCTGGTCGTCGTGCTGCTGGTGCCGCTGGTCATCGGCATCGGCTACTCGTTCCGCAAATTCTCCGCTTTCAAATCCGAATATGTCGGGCTTGGGCAGTATCAGGCGATGCTGTCGGATACCGTGCTCGGGCAGGCGCTCGTCAACACGCTGTGGTGGACGGCAGCCAGCCTGTTCTTCCAATTTTTCCTTGGACTTGGCCTGGCGCTGCTGCTCGACACACCGTTCCGGGGCAGAAAGATCGTGCAGGCGGTGGTGTTCCTGCCCTGGGCGGTACCATCCTTCCTCTCGGGCCTGACCTGGGCCTGGCTGTTCAATCCGATCATCGGGCCGCTGCCGCATTGGCTCTATGCATTTGGACTGAAAGCCGAGCCAACCAACGTTCTCTCCGATCCCTCAACAGGCATGTGGGGACCGATCGTCGCCAATGTCTGGTTCGGCATTCCCTTTTTTGCCATTACGCTTTTGGCGGCGTTGAAGTCGATCCCGTCGGAACTGCATGAGGCGGCGGCGATCGACGGCGCCTCGCCGTGGCAGCGCTTCACCAAGGTGACGCTGCCGTTCCTGGCGCCGACCATCGTCATTACCGTCATGCTGCGCACCATATGGATCGCGACCTTCGCCGACCTGATCTTCGTCATGACCGAAGGCGGGCCTGCCGGTTCGACCGCAACGGTGCCGGTCTATATCTATGTCAGCGCGTTCAAGTCACTGGATAAGGGCTATGCCTCGGCGGTGGCGGTGCTGCTGCTTGTGCTGCTCATCGTCTATGCGATTGCGCTGATAGGCATCCGCCGCTCGCTGGTGAGGCACGTCTGATGATTGCCGGACGCTCCGTCTCCTCGCGCGTTGTCGGCGGCATCGGCCTTTACGGCGCCATCGGTGCCTATATGGCCTTCGCGCTGTTCCCGATCTTCTGGACGTTGAAGATCTCGGTCACGCCCGAGCGGCTGCTCTATTCCGAAGGCATCACTTTCTGGCCGTCGCAAACGACGCTGCAGAACTTCGTCACCGTGCTCGAAGCCACTGATTTTCCGCGCTACTTCCTGAACAGCGTTATCGTTTCGGTGTCGACGGCAGCCTTCGTAACGGTCATTGCCGCGCTGGCCGGCTATGCCATGTCGCGATTTTCCTTCCGCGGCAAGGCCACCCTGGCCATCCTGCTTCTGCTCACCCAGACTTTTCCGCTGGTGATGGTTATTCCGCCGATCTACCGCATCATGGGGCAGATCGGTCTCATCAACAGCCTGACCGGCCTCGTCATCATCTACACCGCCTTCAATACGGCCTTTGCGACCTTCCTGATGCAGTCCTTCTTCGACGGCATTCCGCGAGATCTGGAAGAGGCAGCCATGATCGACGGCTGCACGCGCCTGCAGGCGATGCGCAAGGTGATCGTGCCGCTGACGCTGCCCGGCATGGGGGCGACGCTCGGTTTCGTCTTTACCGCCGCGTGGAGCGAGTTGTTGTTTGCGCTGATGCTGATTTCCAGCGACGACCAGAAGACTTTCGCGGTCGGCCTGCTCACCTATATCGGCAAATTCGCGGTCGACTGGGGACAGATGATGGCTGCTTCCATCCTGGCGCTGATCCCGGTCTGCGTCTTCTTTGCCTTCCTGCAACGCTACCTCGTCACCGGCCTTACCGCCGGCGCCGTCAAGGGATAGATCGATGGCCTCCGTTACACTCGACAAAGTCCGCAAAGACTATGGAGCCGTGCGCGTTCTGCACGCTGTCGATCTCGAAATCGCCGACGGCGAGTTCGTCGTTCTGGTCGGCCCGTCCGGCTGTGGGAAATCGACCCTGCTGCGCATGATCGCCGGGTTGGAGGAGGTCTCCGACGGCGAAATCCATATTGGCGAGCGCCTGGTCAACGACATCGCGCCAAAGGATCGCGATATTGCCATGGTATTCCAGTCCTACGCGCTCTATCCGCACATGGATGTGTCGAAGAACATGGGTTTCAGCCTGATGCTGAGGAAGGCCGGCAAGCCGGCGATCGATGCAAGGGTGGACGGTGCCGCCAGGCGGCTCGGGCTCGATGCGCTTCTGCAGCGCCTGCCGCGGCAATTGTCCGGCGGCCAGCGTCAGCGCGTCGCCATGGGCCGTGCCATCGTGCGCGACCCGAAGGTCTTTCTCTTCGACGAGCCGCTTTCGAACCTCGACGCCAAGCTGCGCGTCCACATGCGTGCCGAGATCAAGGCGCTGCACCAGCAATTGAAGACCACTTCGGTCTATGTCACCCACGACCAGACCGAAGCCATGACAATGGCCGACCGCATCGTCGTCATGCATGACGGCCTCGTCCAGCAGGTCGGTGCGCCGCTCGATCTGTACGACCGGCCGGTCAACATGTTCGTCGCCGGGTTCATCGGCTCGCCCGGCATGAATTTTCTGCCTGCCGTGGTTGAAAAGGGCGCCAAGCCGGATGCCATCCTGGCCGACGGCCAGAAGCTGAGGCTGCCGGACGGCATGCCGCTAAGGGATGGCGATGCGATCACCGTCGGCTTGCGGCCCGAGCATATCCGGCTCGCCGACAATGGCGCGCTGAAAGGCGAGGTGGGCGTGGTGGAGCCGCTCGGCCTGTCGACCCAGTTCTATGCCAGGCTTGCCGGCCAGCAGGTCTGCGTCTTCGCCATGGGCCGCGCGAGCGTGAAGCCGGGTGAGGCCGTGCGCCTGTCGGCTGATCCGGCATCGCTGCATCTGTTCGATCCGGCAAGCGGCGGTCGCATCGGCTAGTCCTGCATCCCCGAAACGAAAAACGCCGCCCGGAAGGCGGCGTTTCGGTACTGCGAGAGAAAACCCGATTACTTGATCTTGGTTTCCTTGAACTCGACGTGCTTCTTGGCGACCGGATCGTATTTGCGGAACGACAGCTTGTCCGTCTTGGTGCGGCTGTTCTTGCTGGTCACGTAGAAGAAACCGGTGTCGGCGGTCGACAGAAGCTTGATCTTGATGTTTGCGGCTTTGGCCATGATGTTCGTCCGTTAATGTTCGTGGAGTTTTGGCCGCTGGAGCACGGGGAAACACCCGGACGCGGGAAACTTGCCGCGACACATAAAGAACGCGCCCGGAAAGTCAACCCCAGCTACGACAGCCTGTTTAGGCGCCGTCGGCGAAGCCGCCAATCTCCCTCCTTGTGGGGGAGATGCCCGGCAGGGAAGAGGGGGGCGACGTAGAGTGCCGACCTCTATAGTCTTCGAGCTTGGGAGTTTCTCAACATTCCGGGAGAAGTGACGATGCCGCACACGCCATTGCCTCCGCAACACCGCGCAAACGCCAAGCGGCCACAGGTGACGAAGTAAGGACGAAGCGTCTGCAACAGGATGGCTGGATTATCCTGCGCTTCTGGAACGACGATATCATTCGCGATATTGGCAATGTCTGCCAGCACATCGTCATCGAGGCTGGTCTGGCTGGCGCATCGTAAATCCTTTACCGACCTGCGCCACGCATAGGCCGGACATCACGGCAAGGCTGGCGGGACAGCGCCCCCCTCTGTCCTGCCGGACATCTCCCCCACTTGGGGGGAGATTGGCCGTCGCCTCGGATTTCGCCAATCACCAGCGTCGCGAGGGAGCGTTGTCGACGGGGCTGCCGATTTCCCTGGAAAAACGGGGAGAAAGGAGCTGACCGCAACGCTCATGCGTCCGCTGTGGCCAGCTCAACCTTGTTCCAGTCCCCCGTCGTGTTCCACCAGCGGTTCGGATTGGCGCGGTCGTCGAGGCCCTTGGAGCGGCTGGCAAGCAGTGGCTGAATGCGGATCACCGACTCCTGATAGCTGTGAAGCTGGTAAATCGCTTCGACGACGCGAGCGGCGAGCTTCTGGTCGTCAGGCAGTTCGAACGACACTTCGACAGTCCCTGGCCGCCTGCGCAATTCCGCCTCGGCGCCGGCGGCGGCACCTTCAAGTGGCCGGTAGCGTTCGATGCCGTCCGCCGACTGAAAGGCATTGCTGTCATATTTGCCCATTCTGAGCGGCGCGATCGCGACCACCGCCTCCATGATGCGGTCGATGTCGGCTGCCGGTGCCTGAAAGGTCACCAGCAGCAGCAATTCCATCCGCAGCGATTTCGTTTCAAAGCCACTATCGATCATCCGAGGTCTCCCTGCTTATGCACTTTGGGGGAGCATATACTCGAGCCCTCCTGACATGGTTGTGTCAGGAGTTGGTCAGCAGTGGGAGCGATGTCGGCAGCTGGGCCGACTCAGAGGATTTTGCGGAGCAGCCTGGTGCCGACCAGCACGATATAGCAGGCGAAGAACAGGCCGAGCGCCCAACCGAAGCCCGACGGCCCGAAAGCGTCCATGCCGATGCCGATTGCCTGCGGGCCAAGCACCATGCCGACGCCGTAGCAAAGCACGAAGGCGGCGTTGGCGGAGGCCAGTTCATGGCCGGAAAGCTGCGAGCCAAGATGCGCCAGACCGATTGTGTACATGGCAGCGACCACACCGCCCCAGACGAACAGAAGCGCTGCCATCAAATGCCAGTTCTGCGCGAAGAACGGCATGAAGACCGTGCCGGCAAGTCCGACGGTGGCACAGGCCATCAGCAGATAGCGGCGGTCGCTGACGCGATCGCTGATCATGCCGATAGGGATCTGCAACAGCACGTTGCCAAGCCCGATCATGGTGAGCAAAAGGGCGGCGTCCGCCTCTGAGTAGCCGATGCGGTTACCGTAGACCGGGAACAGGGCAAAGCCGCCGGTCTCGACCGCGCCGAACACCAACACGGCCGCGGTGGCCGTCGGCACCAGCCAGATATAACGTAGAAAATTGCTGGTTTCGCCGTCCGAGACGATCGTCGGGCTCTCGTTGCGTGCCGCCAAGACCGGTATGGCAGCGAGCGTAACCAAGGCGATGGTAACGCCGAAGGGGAGGAAGCCACTGCTGCCGAGATGGGCGAACAGCCAAGGCCCGGCGGCAAAGCCGAGAGATAGCACGGTGGCATAGATGCCGAGGACCAGTCCGCGCCGGTGTGGCGGCGCCGAGGTGCTGATCCAGAATTCCGACAGGATGAACAGCACCGTCAGCGCGATATGCAGCAGCACGCGCAACGGAAACCACATCCAGAAGGCTGGTGCGAAATGGAAACCGACAAAGGCCAGTGCCCCGGCGGCGATCATGGCAAGCATCGTCCAGGCGACCCCGAACCGCATGGCGAGCGGGGTGGCGAGCGGCGCGCCGGCGATCGAGGCGAGGCCCGCGACCGCGGTGTTGAGACCGATCATCGACGCGGAATGGCCACGCGTCTCCAGGATCACGCTGAGCAGTGGCATGCCAAGTCCGATGGCGATACCGACGACGCTGATCGACGAGATCGCTGCGACCATCGGCAGCCAGTGTACGCGTTCCTCGACCTCTCGCTGGGTATCCACTGTCATGAAATGCCTGGCTGCTCTAGAGAATTTCGCGGACGAAGCGATTGCGGACAAGCCGGTAGAACGGCACCGGACCGCCGGGGCTCAGCAGCGGATCCCGGGCGAGCCGCTTTTCCAGCTCCTCCAGGACCGTGCGCGTGATGTCTGGAATATCGGCTTGCCTGGCCTTGGCCAATGGCAACCAAACGACGTCTTCCAGCTCATCGGTCGGACCGCCATCCGGCAGTTGCACCGCGACATCGTCGCGCCATGCCGCGAGAAAGCGCGTATCGAAGCGGCGCACCCGGTTGGGCGGGGTGATGGCGCGTGCGACGAAGCGCAGCGCTTGCAGTGATGGGATGACGCCGTGCTCGACAAAGCCCTGCCAGTCGCTCTTGGCGGTCGCGAAGGTGCCTTTTTGGCCGATCAGCAAGCCGGCCTCCTCATAGGTTTCCCGGATTGCCGACAGGGCAATGGCGCGGGCACGGGCCGGGCTGGTGCGGCCGATGCCAGCGGTCAATCTCGCTTCTTCCTCTGGATGAAGTGCGGTGGCTGTCGGGATGCGGCTGTCGGCTGGGTCTGTGCGGCCGCCGGGAAACACGAATTTTCCCGGCATGAAGGCATGACCGGCGTGGCGCCGGCCCATCAGCACCAGGAACTCGTCGCTCTTGCGGTCGAGCAGGATCAGCGTCGCGGCGTCACGCGGGCGTATAGGCTTGGCATCGAGCGCGATCCGCTCAACCTTGTCGACTTCCGCCTTGGTCATAACGTCCATGCGCTCGACCTAGCGGAATCTTCTCCGATGCGAAAGTGGCGTCCAGCCATGCCGATTTGCGCCAGCCTCGGTTTCAAGCCTCGGGATGCGACTCGATCAGATCTTCTTCACCGCCAAAGCCGTGCATATAAAACGCCCATTGCAGGCCGATGACAGCGCCCTTGACCGGCTGCAGCAGGACGACGGCGAGAATGATGGTCAATGGCACCCAGATGGCGATGTGCTGCCAGGTAGACAGCGTCGAGGTCGCCTCGACACCCATGAAAGCACCGAGCACGATGTGGCCGACAATGACAACCACGAGATAGGCCGGCAGGTCGTCGGCGCGATGGTGGTGGAGCTCCTCGCCGCAACGATCGCATTTGTCGACGGTCTTGACGAAGGCGCGAAACAGCTTGCCCTCGCCGCAATGCGGGCAGCGGCCGAGCATGCCGCGCTTCATTGCCGTCCATAGCGGCCGGGCGGTCCGACCCGAGTGATGTTCGCCGCCAAAAACCCGTTCTTCCACCTGCAGTTCTGTTGGCATTACCGTCTCCTGCCGCGCGTGCCTGGGCGCGATTGCGACGCCCGGGCGCGGCCTTTGGCCTTGTGGAACGACCGTTTGGAGCCGGGCAGCGGCTTTGGCTCGGTCAGCATCTCGAAACGCATCGCGCCGGCCATCGGCGCCACCTCGATCAGGCGAACTTCGACGCGATCAGCAAGCTGATAGCCCTTGCCTGTGCGTTCTCCGAAAAGCGATCGAGCAGTTTCGTCGTATATATAGTAGTCGCCGCCCAGGGTTGAAACCGGAATGAAGCCATCCGCGCCATACTGCGGCAATTGGACAAACAGGCCCGATTTGGTCACGCCCGAAATGCGGGCGTCGAAACGGTCGTCGATGCGCTCGGCGAGATAGGCGGCGATCAGCCGGTCGACCGTGTCGCGCTCGGCGGCCATCGCGCGCCGCTCGGTCGCGGAAATCAGTGCCGAGACCTCTTCCAGCCGCTCCGCCTCGTCCTGCGTCAGGCCCCCCGGACCAAGGCCGAGTGCGGCAATCAGCCCGCGATGCACGATCAGGTCGGCATATCTGCGGATCGGCGAGGTGAAATGCGCATAGCGCTTAAGATTGAGGCCGAAATGGCCGATATTGGCGGGCGAATATTCGGCCTGGCTCTGCGAGCGCAGCACCACTTCGTTGACCAGCCCCTCATTGTCGGCGCCGCGCACGCGAGCGAGGATGCCGTTGAACTGGTTCGGCCGCATCTGCGCGCCGCGCGCCAGCGACAGGCCGAGCGTCTGCAGGAATTCACGCAGCGATTCCTGCTTGGCGAGAGAGGGCGCATCGTGGATGCGGTAGACCAGCGCCTGACGCTTCGCCTCGAGTGTCTCGGCGGCGGCGACGTTGGCCTGGATCATGAACTCTTCGATCAGCTTGTGCGCGTCGAGCCGCTTCGGCACGACGACCTTGTCGACGGTGCCGTCCTGCTTGAGCAGGATCTTGCGCTCCGGCAGATCGAGCTCGAGCGGCTGGCGCGTGTCGCGGCCGCGCTTCAGGATCGCGTAGGCGTCCCATAGCGGCTTCAGCACCGCATCGAGGATCGGGCCAGTCGTGTCGTCCGGTGCACCGTCGATCGCCGCTTGCGCCTGCTGATAGGCGAGTTTCGCCGCAGACTTCATCATGACGCGATGGAACGAGTGTCTGAGTTTGTGGCCATCGGCCGAGAAAGTCATACGCACCGCTATCGCCGGACGATCCTGGCCCTCGCGCAGTGAACAGAGGTCGTTCGAGATGCGCTCCGGCAGCATCGGCACGACGCGGTCGGGGAAATAGACCGAATTGCCGCGCTTTAGCGCTTCGCGATCGAGCGCCGTGCCGTAACGCACGTATGCAGCGACATCAGCAATGGCGACGGTGACAACCACGCCACCGGCGTTCTTCTCGTCGGTGTCGGGAATGGCGAACACCGCGTCGTCATGATCCTTGGCGTCGGCCGGATCGATGGTGAGCAGCGGCAGCTCGCGCCAATCCTCGCGGCCGGCAAGCGTCGCCGGCTTGACCGCCTCCGCCTCGGCGATGACGTCGGCCGGGAAAATATGCGGAATGTCGTGTGCATGGATGGCGATCATCGAGACCGCCTTTTCGCTGGTCAGCGACCCCAACACCGCCAGAACCTTGGCTCGCGGCAGCCCGTAGCGCGAGGCCCGCGCCGGCTCGACCTCGACCAGGTCGCCGTTCTTGGCGCCGTTCTGGAATTCCTTGTCGACGACCAGCTCCGGCTGGCGCCTTTCAACCGGCTCGATGCGGAACGTGCCGTCCTTCAGCACACGGAAAACGCCGAGAACCGCATCGGTGCGCTTCTCGAATATCTTCATCACCCGGCCGGTATAGGCCGGGCCTGCCGGATCGTCGGTCGGAAAGGTCTTGGCCAGCACCCGGTCGCCGATGCCCGGCGTCGGGCCATTGCCGCCGCGCGACACGCGGATCGCTATGACCGGAGGTTCGCCATTGCCGATCGCTTCGGTCGGGTGCGCCAGCAGCACACCGTCGGCGTCACGACCGAAGATGTCGAGCACCGCGACGTGGGGCAGGGCGCCGACACGGGCAAGCCGCTTGCGCTCCTTGGTCAGCAGGCCTTCATCCTGCAGGTCGCGCAAGACGTCCTTCAGCCAGATACGGTCTTCGCCGCGCAGCGCAAACGCCTTGGCGATGTCGCGTTTTCCGGCGCGGTCCGGATTTTCGGCGATGTAACGCAGTATCTCGTCACGCGAAGGCCGGTAATTATCCCTGACCTTGGCGCGGGTATCGGCGGTGCGCAGATCGCCGTGGCTTCTTCCGGAGATTTTGCGCGCCAACCCGTCCTATCCCTTTTTCCTGGCCGCCGGTTTCTTGGCCACAGCCGGTTTCTTGGCAGGCGCGGCCGCTTTGCGGAAGGGCTTCCTGGCGCCATTGCCGCCCTTGGCTTCCTTTTCCGCAATGAGCGCAACCGCATCCTCGATCGTCACCGATTGCGGATCCTTGCCCTTCGGCAGTGTCGCATTGACCTTGCCGAAATTCACATAAGGCCCGTATTTGCCGTCGCGCACGACGATCTTGCCGCCGCCGGCAGGATGCTCGCCAAGTTCCTTGAGCGCAGCGGCGGTGCCGCCATTGCGGCCGCCTTTGCCCTTCAATTGCTTCTCGGCGATCACCGAGACGGCGCGATTGAGGCCGATCGAGAACACGTCCTCGATGCTGTCGAGATTGGCGTAGGTGCCGTCATGCAGCACGAACGGCCCGTAGCGCCCCAGCCCGGCCGAAATCATCTTGCCGGATTCCGGATGCTTGCCGACGTCGCGCGGCAGCGACAACAGGGCGAGCGCCTTTTCATGATCGATCGAATCGACAGTCCAGCCCTTGGGCAGGCTGGAGCGCTTGGCATCCTTGCCGTCGCCGCGCTGGATATAGGGGCCGAACCGGCCATTGCGCAGCGTGATCTCCTCGGCGGTATAGGGGTCCTTGCCGAGCACTTTGGTGCCGTCTTCGCCATTGCCGTTCTCGCCATTGGGATTGGCGGCGTCGCCGAGCTGGCGGGTGAAGGAGCATTCGGGATAGTTCGAGCAGCCAACGAAGGCGCCGAACTTGCCGAGCTTCAGCGACAGGTTGCCGGTGCCGCATTTCGGACAGATGCGCGGGTTCGAACCGTCTTCGCGCGCCGGAAACACCAGCGGCGCCAGTTCCTCGTTCAATGCATCGAGGACGTCGGTGACCCGCAGCTCCTTGATGTCGGCGACGGCGCCGGAAAAATCCTTCCAGAAATCGCGTAGCACGTCCTTCCAGGCGAGCTTGCCGTCGGAGATTTCGTCGAGTTTCTCCTCGAGCGAAGCGGTGAAGTCGTACTCGACATAACGCTCGAAGAAGCTTTCGAGGAAGGCTGACAATAGCCGGCCCTTGGCCTGTGGCACCAGCTTGCGCTTGTCGATGGTGACGTAATCGCGATCCTCGAGCGTCTTCAGGATCGCCGTATAGGTCGACGGCCGGCCGATGCCCAGCTCTTCCAGCTTCTTGATCAGCGAAGCTTCCGAATAACGCGGCGGCGGCTCGGTGGTGTGCTGGGTAGCGTTGATCGCCTCGCGTGTGAGCTGCTCGCCGGCACGGACCTCGGGCAGGCGGCGGCTTTCCTCGTCTTCCGAATCTTCTTCCTTCTGCTCGATGTAGGCGGCAAGGAAGCCGTCGAAGCGAACAACCGAGCCGACAGCACGAAGCTCGGCGGTGCGCGGGCCGTTGATGGCCTCGATCTCGACCGTGGTGCGCTCGATCTCGGCCGGCTGCATCTGGCTGGCGATGGCGCGTTTCCAGATCATCTCGTAAAGCCGCGCCTGGTCGGCGTCGAGATACTGCCTGACGGAAGCCGGCGTGCGCATGAAATCGGTCGGACGGATCGCTTCGTGCGCCTCCTGGGCGTTCTTGGCCTTGGCGGAATAGTAGCGCGGCTTTTCAGGCAGGTATTTGGCACCGAATTCCTTGGCGATCGCATCGCGTGCGGCAGAGATCGCCTCCGGTGCCATCTGCACGCCATCGGTTCGCATATAGGTGATCAGGCCGGTGGTCTCGCCGCCGATCTCCATGCCCTCATAGAGCCGCTGCGCCACCTGCATGGTGCGGTTGGCCGAAAAGCCGAGACCCGATGAGGCTGCCTGCTGCAGCGTCGAGGTGGTGAAGGGCGGCCCGGGATTGCGCTTGGTCGGCTTGGCTTCGACCGACGCCGCCTTGAAGCTGGCGCCTTCCAGCATCGCCTTGATGTCGTCGGCCTGCGCCTTGTTGGAAATGTCGAGCTTTTGCAGCTTCTTGCGCTCGAAGGCGGTCAGCCGCGCCTCGAAATTTTCCTTGCGCGGCGTACCGAGAATGGCAGCGACCTGCCAGTATTCCTCGCGGATGAAGCGCTCGATCTCGGATTCGCGGTCGCAGACCAGACGCAGCGCCACCGACTGGACGCGGCCGGCGGAGCGGGCGCCGGGCAGCTTGCGCCACAGCACGGGCGACAGCGTGAAGCCGACCAGATAGTCGAGCGCGCGGCGGGCGAGATAGGCATCGACCAGCGGCGCATCGATCTGGCGCGGATTGGCCATCGCCTCCAGCACGGACGCCTTGGTGATGGCGTTGAAGACGACGCGGCTGACCGGCTTGTCCTTCAACGCGCGCTTTTGCTTCAACACTTCCAGGACATGCCAGGAGATCGCTTCGCCCTCGCGGTCCGGATCGGTGGCGAGGATCAGCCCGTCGGCGTCCTTGACCGCCTTGGCGATATCGGCGAGACGCTTTCCAGACGCGGTGTCGACGGCCCAGGACATGGCAAAGTCTTCATCCGGACGCACCGAGCCATCCTTGGCCGGCAGATCGCGGACATGGCCAAACGAGGCCAGAACCTTGTAGTTCTTGCCGAGGTATTTGTTGATTGTCTTCGCCTTGGCCGGCGATTCGACGACGACGACGTCCATACGGTCTCATATCAGTTGTGATGCGGCAGAAGAATTCCGCTGCGCGCGACGAAATCTCGTTCAATGTGTCGCTCACATGGCCGCGCTTTTGCATCCGGTCAAGGCCAAGCAGTCAAAATGCGGCCCTGTACCGAATGCGCAACCCAACGGCGCGCCATGCGATTTCCGCAATCCTGGACAAGGGAAATGGGCAGCCTATCGCTGGACAAACCCGGCAATTGATCCTGGAGAACGGGACAAACTCTCCCGCGGATATAAGAGAAACATCGAGCACGCGCCAGCCCTGCTTGAACAGATGCTGTGAAGGGCGTGATCGGTAGCCCGGCATTTTGCTCGGACAGTCGCAAGGAATTGCCGTGCCGAAAAGCTGGCCGCCGGGGCGGTTGGGTCGAGTTCCCAGCGACCAGCCGTGTTACCGCCTGTTACAGCGGATCAGAAGCTCAAGGCTTAGTCGGCCTTGGCGATATGCCAGACGCCGCCGACACCCTCGCCGGTGACGTCCCCGGCCTTCTTGTCCTTGATGAACGTGTAGAGCGGCTTACCTTCGTAGGCCCACATCCTGGTGCCGTCGGTGCGGTCGACGATCGTCCACTCGCCCTCGGCCTTGGCGTTGGCGTCAGCCTTCAGCGGCGGCCAATTGGCGGCGCATTTGTCGTAGCAGTTCGACTTGCCCGCCTCGTCCTTGTCGTAGGTGTAGAGCGTCATGCCGCTGGCGTCGGTGTAGATCTTGGTGCCGCCGACTTCTGCTTCCTTCCACGCCTCGGCGGCCAAGGACGCCGTGGTGCCGAGCAAAAGCGCGATCATGCCAATTGCGATCGTTTTCATGGACTTCTCCCTGGATCATTCGAAAAGCGCGCGGAACAACGCAGCTTCGTTTGATCAACGCTGCCTGGCCGCCCTTTCTTCCCGAGTTGTTTTCCATCGATCCAGGCGAGGGGCGACGACTTGCTATCCAATGTGATGGGGCCACGCGATGGTGATTGGCGGACGGCCGTTGTCGTAGCTATATGGCTGCGCAGTCATCGGGAGACGGAAATGGCATTGGACGTCGGCTATGTCAGCGCGATCGGGGCGGGAGCAATTTCGTTCCTGTCACCCTGCGTGCTGCCGCTGGTGCCGCCTTACCTGTGCTATATGGCCGGCGTGTCGGTCGACGATTTCCGCGGCGAGGCCGGCATTACGGCAAAGGCCGGTGCACGCGGCGCGCTGGTTAATTCCTCCATCGCCTTCGTGCTCGGCTTTTCGACCGTCTTCGTCGCGCTCGGCGCCGGCGCCTCGACCATCGGCCATCTGCTGCGAGTCTGGCAGGAGCCGCTGGCAATGGCGGCTGGCGTGCTGATCATCCTGATGGGGCTGAATTTCCTCGGCGTACTGCGCATCCCGCTGCTTTCACGCGAGGCGCGCTTCCAGTCACAAGGCAAGCCGGCCAGCCTGATCGCCGCTTATGTCATGGGCTTGGCCTTCGCCTTTGGCTGGACGCCCTGTATCGGCCCGGTGCTGGGGCCGATCCTGACGCTTGCCGGCGGCCGCGAGACGGTGGGCGAGGGCGCGCTGCTGCTTGCCGCCTATTCGCTCGGCCTCGGTATTCCCTTCCTCGTTGCGGCGCTGTTTTCAGGCGCCTTCATGCGCTTTCTCGGGAAATTCCGCGTCCATCTCGGCCGCGTCGAAAAAGCCATCGGTGCGCTGTTGGTGGTCGCCGGCGTGTTTTTCCTGACCGGCGGCGTGCAGACCGTGTCATACTGGCTGCTCGAGAATTTTCCGGTGCTGGGGCAATTGGGATAGGTTGCCGCCCGGCCGAAGCGCGAGGCCGTAGCTGCGGCGCGAGGCACAGTAGCTACGTGGTCCGCTCAACCTTCGAAATAGTCCGGCTGGTCGATATCGGCGATGAGCCCGGGTCCGCTCGGCGCCCACCCCAGCAACGCGCGAGTCCGTTCGCTCGAGGTCGGGACATCCATCGCCGCGAACATCGCGAACCAGCCAAAATGATCGGCGGCTTCTTCCCCGGACTTGGCGATGACCGGCACGTTCAGGCGACGGCCGATCACGCCGGCGATGTCCTTGAACGGCACGCCTTCTTCGGCGATCGCGTGATATCGCCCGCCACCGGCTCCATGCTCGAGCGCAAGCCGGTAGACGCGGGCGGCATCGAACCGATGCACGGCAGGCCAGCGATTGAGCCCTCCGCCGACATAGGCCGACACCCCCTTCATCCGAGCAAGGTCGATGAGAATAGGAACAAAGGCGTGATCGCCCTGGCCATGGACCGACGGAGGAAGGCGAACAACCGACGCGCGCACCCCGTGTGCCGCCAGCGCGGCGGCTGTCGCTTCGGAGGCGCGGGGATACGAGGCGGAAGCGGGAACAGGCGCATCTTCTTCGGTCGCGATACGGCCCCGGGCCTGGAGCGCGGTTCCGGAGGTGACGAGCAGGGGCCGCTCGGAGCCTTTGAGTGCTCCGCCCATCGCCTCGATGGCGCGCCGGTCCATTTCGCAGTTTTGCGCGAATTTCGAGAAGTCATGGTTGAAGCCGGTATGGATTACCGCGTCGGCGGCTGCCGCGCCCCTGCGCAGGCTTTCGAGGTCTTCGAGGTCACCTCGATGCACCTCGGCTCCGGTGGCTGCAAGCGACTTGGCCGACGCCTGAGAGCGGGCGAGGCCGAGCACACGATGGCCGGCGCCGATGAGTTCTTGAACGACGGCAGAACCGACGAATCCGGTCGCGCCGGTAACGAAAACACGCATCACGACTTCTCCCTGTTCATTTCTGACCGCGACCATGCTCGCGGCCCAGTTGTGTCGTGATAGGCGCTTGAGAAAATACGATCTATGCGGTAAAGTCCGTATTATCTTCGCAATCGTCCGGAATGACCCGTGGATCCCCTTTCAGATGTGCTCTCGCTGCTGAACCCGCGAAACTATATGTCGGCCGGTTTCGATGCTGGTGGTGAATGGTCGATCCAGTTCCCCGACCAGCAGCAAAGCATCAAGACCGGAGCGGTGGTCTCCGGCCGGTGCTGGCTATCTGTGGAGGGCGTTGCCGACGCAGTGCGCCTTGAGACGGGAGACTGCTTCCTGCTGCCGAGTGGACGGCCTTTCCGCCTTGCAAGCGACATGAGCTTGACGCCTGTTGAAGCCGTCAAGATTTTTCCGCCTGCGCGAGCCGGCGGTGTCGTGACCCACAATGGCGGTGGTGATTTCTTTCTGGTCAGCAGCCGCTTCGCGCTTGGCGGTAATCATGCCGGCATCCTGTTGCGGATGCTGCCAGCTATTGTGCATATCCGCAAAGAGTCGGACCAGTCGGCGCTGCGCTGGTCGGTGGAGCGGATGATGCAGGAGCTGCGCGAGCCGCAGCCGGGCGGCTTTCTGGTGATCCAGCACCTCGCCCACATGATGCTGGTTCAGGCGCTGCGGCTGCATCTTTCGGAAGGATTGAAAGGTGGCGTCGGCTGGCTCTTTGCCCTCGCGGACAAACAGATCGGCACGGCGATCAGCGCCATGCATGACAATCCGGCGCATGGCTGGACGTTACAGGAACTGGCGGAACGGACCGGCATGTCGCGATCGACCTTTGCGCTCAGATTCAAGGAGACGGTCGGCGCGTCGCCGATGGACTATTTGACGCGCTGGCGAATGCTGCTGGCCGGCGACCGGCTGACGAATTCCAGCGATCCCGTCGCCGTCATCGCGCTGTCGCTCGGCTACGAATCCGAAAGCGCCTTCAGCACAGCCTTCAAGCGGGTCATGAACTGTTCGCCACGGCAATACGGCCGTGGCCGAGCCCCCAGCTTCGCATCACGCAACGAGGCGGAAGCCGCCTGAGCCGATCGGCTTGAGCGTGTCGCGGGTTGGAGGTTCTACCGTCTCACCGGAATTTAACCGCATTGGTGCAGCATGCCGCCGGTGCTACTAACGCTTCGATTCCAGACCCCTTTCAACGGTTGCTGTCCCCATGAGCCAGAGATCCTGCCTGTCCATCATCCTCGCCGCTGGCGAAGGCACGCGCATGAAGAGTGCAGTGCCGAAAGTACTGCACACAATCGCCGGCCTGCCAATGGTTGCCCATGTCGTCAAGGCGGCCGAAGCCGCCGGCAGCGGCGATCTGGCGCTGGTGATCGGCCATGGCGCCGATGAGATGCGCAAGGCCGCACTCAAGTTTGCGCCCAAGGTCGACGTTTTCGTCCAGGAAAAACGTCTCGGCACCGCGCACGCCGTGCTTGCCGCACGCGCAGCAATATCAAAGGGTTATGACGACATCTTGGTGATGTTTGGCGACACGCCGTTGATCGATCCGGAAGCGCTCGCGGCGGCGCGGCTGAAGCTGGCCGAAGGTGCGGCCGTCGTCGTGGTCGGCTTCCGTACAGAGAATCCTTCGGGCTACGGCCGGCTTATCGAAAAGGCCGGCAAGCTCGTGGCCATCCGCGAGGAGAAGGACTGCTCGGACGAGGAGAAGAAAATCACCTTCTGCAATGGCGGGCTGATGGCGGTCGCTGGCAGGCACGCCCTGAAGCTGCTCGATCAAGTAGACAGCAAGAACGCCAAGGGCGAGTATTATCTCACCGACATCGTCGAGATCGCCGCTGCGCAGGGACTTGATGTCGTAGCCACCGAAGCCAGTTTCGAGAACGCGCTCGGCATCAACAACCGTGCCGAGCTTGCCCAGGCGGAAGGTATCTGGCAGACGCGCCGGCGGCGCGAGGCGATGCTTTCTGGCGTTACGCTGATTGCGCCCGAAACCGTGTTCTTCTCGCACGATACCGAGATCGGCGCCGACACGATTGTCGAACCCAATGTCTGGTTCGGGCCGGGCGTAAAAATCGCCACGGGCGCCAAGATCCATGCCTTCAGCCATATCGAAGGCGCCACCATTGCGTCGAACTGCGATGTCGGCCCGTTCGCGCGGCTGCGGCCCGGGGCCGATCTGAGAACCAAGGCCAAGGTCGGCAATTTTTGCGAGGTAAAGCAGGCGATCGTCGAGGAGGGCGCCAAGGTCAACCATCTGACGTATATCGGCGATGCTCGCATCGGCGCCGGTGCCAATATCGGCGCCGGCACCATCACCTGCAACTATGACGGCTATTCGAAATTCTTCACCGATATCGGCGAAGGCGCCTTCATCGGCTCAAACTCCTCGCTGGTGGCGCCGGTGTCGATCGGCAAGGGCGGCTACATCGCCTCGGGCAGCGTCATCACCGAGAGCGTACCCGACGATGCGCTGGCCTTCGGCCGTGCCCGCCAGCGGACGCTGCCCGGCAAGGGCAAGGCGTTGCGCGAGCGTTTTTCTTCGGCCGCGGCGGCCCGCAAAAAAGGGTAGACTAACGAAACTCGGCGACAAGCTGGATTTCGCCAACGATTGCATCGTTGAAGGCCGACAAGTCTTCGGCCGGGATCCAGTATTCCAGATGCGCCCGGCTACCGGCATGCTGGACGCTGTAACGGTCCAGAAAGCTGCGACGCACCTCGAAACGCGTCACGTAACCTGATCCGCTCGCGGGCACATTCCAGTCTCGGGCGATCTGGGTGGCATAGGCCTCGCTGGTGACTGGATAGAAGATCGGCTGATCGGCAAGTCGAGGAGGAAAGGCGCGCATCCCTGTCTTCTGGATCAACTCCAGTTCGCGGGGCCCAACCGGGCGCCAAAGCGTCACCGTGTCAATTCGTTCGTTCATAGCCGCATCATGTCTTTGACTGATTTCTTGAGCCGTTGAGCCGAGGTAGGATACATAAGCGGAGAAACTGAGCAATTGCAGTAACCGGATTGCAAGTGCGCCCTGTCATGGTGCATCTGTGCAGGATAGTCCGGCTGATACCGGACGAAATGGAATGTGATTTTTCGCGACAGCCCGGCAGTCTCTAAATAGCGCCGGGTTTGAGGTCGGAATCGGGGGCAAGCGCCATGTGCGGTATCGTTGGAATTATCGGTAACTCGCCGGTCGCGCCGCTTATCGTCGATGCGCTGAAAAGGCTCGAATATCGCGGCTATGACTCGGCCGGCGTCGCCACGATCAAGCACGGCAGGCTTGACCGCCGCCGCGCCGAGGGCAAGCTGGTCAATCTCGAGCGCCGGCTGAAGGACGAACCACTCGACGGCATGATCGGCATCGGCCACACGCGCTGGGCCACGCATGGCGTTCCGAACGAGAGCAATGCGCATCCGCATTTTTCTGACGGCGTCGCCATCGTCCATAACGGCATCATCGAGAATTTCGCCGAATTGCGCGACGAGCTGATGCGCGACGGCTACAGCTTCACGTCGCAGACCGATACCGAAGTCGTCGCTCATCTGGTGGCGCGCGAACTGGCCAAGGGGCTGAAGCCGGTTGAGGCGGCGCACAAGGCGCTGAAGCGGCTGGAAGGCGCCTTTGCGCTCGCCATCATGTTCAAGGGCGACGAGGATCTGATCGTCGGCGCCCGCAACGGCCCACCGCTCGCGGTCGGTCATGGCGATGGCCAGATGTTCCTTGGCTCCGACGCCATTGCGCTTGCCCCTTTCACCAATTCGATCACCTATCTGGAAGACGGCGACTGGGCGGTGGTGCGCCGCAACGAGGTCGATATCTTCGACATGGGCGGCAACAAGGTCGACCGCAAACGCCAACAGTCGCTCAGCACGAGCTTCATGGTCGACAAAGGCAACCGCCGCCATTTCATGGAAAAGGAAATCCATGAGCAGCCGGAAGTGATCTCGCACACGCTGGCGCATTATGTTGATTTCGTCGGCGGCGTCTCGAAGCCGCTCGACCTGCCGTTCGATTTCGCCAAGATCGACCGGCTGGCGATCTCGGCCTGCGGCACCGCTTATCTCGCCGGGCTGATCAGCAAATACTGGTTCGAGCGCTATGCGCGGCTGCCGGTCGACATCGATGTCGCTTCGGAGTTCCGCTACCGCGAGATGCCGCTGTCGAAGAACGATGCCGCTTTCTTCATCTCGCAATCGGGTGAGACCGCCGACACGCTGGCGTCGCTGCGCTACTGCCGCAAGGCTGGCATGAAGATCGGCGCGGTCGTCAATGTGCGCGAATCGACCATGGCGCGCGAATCCGACGTCATCCTGCCGACATTGGCCGGCCCGGAGATCGGCGTCGCCTCGACCAAGGCGTTCACCTGCCAGCTTTCCGTGCTAGCCTCACTGGCGGTGCGGGCCGGCGTGGCGCGCGGAACGATTTCGCATGAGCAGGAGAAAACGCTGATACGCGAGCTGTCGGAAGCGCCGCGTTATGCGAACCAGGTGCTAAAGCTCGACGGTCAGATCGAAAAGATCGCGCGCGACCTCTCGCACTACAAAAACGTGCTTTATCTCGGCCGTGACACCAATTTTCCGCTGGCCATGGAAGGCGCGCTGAAGCTCAAGGAAATTTCCTATATCCACGCCGAAGGCTATGCCGCCGGCGAGTTGAAGCACGGCCCGATCGCGCTGATCGACGAGAACATGCCTGTCATCGTCATCGCCCCGCATGACCGCATCTTCGAAAAGACCGTGTCGAACATGCAGGAGGTGGCGGCACGCGGCGGCAAGATCATCCTGATCACCGACAGCAAGGGCGCCGCACACGCTACGGTGAAGACGATGGAGACGATCGTTTTGCCGGACGTGCCGGAAATCATCTCGCCGATCATCTACGCGCTGCCGATCCAGATGCTCGCCTACTTCACCGCCGTGTTCATGGGCACGGATGTCGACCAGCCTCGCAACCTGGCGAAATCGGTAACGGTGGAATAGGTCTCGTTTAAAAACTTCGCCATTCCAAAGCGCCTTCGGGTTCAGTAGTGTCGCGCTGCAAACACACGCTGCGGTGAACCATGTCGGATGCTCTCAAGACCTCAGGCATGACCCGGCTGAGAAACTATTTCCTGACCGGCTTCGTCGTTTGCGCGCCGCTCGCGATCACCGCCTACATTGCCTGGTCGCTGATCGGCTGGGTCGATTCCTGGGTGAAACCCTACATTCCAGTGCGCTACAATCCCGACACCTACTTGCCGTTTCCAGTGCCGGGTTTTGGGCTGATCGTTGCCCTGATCCTCATCACCTTCATCGGCTTTATGACCGCCAATATCGTTGGCCGCGCCATCGTCAATTTCGGCGAGCGCCTGCTTGGCCGCATGCCGCTGGTGCGCGGCATCTACCGTTCGCTGAAGCAGATTTTCGAGACCGTGCTGTCGAACAAGGGCGACATGTTCCGCCAGGTCGGGTTGGTCGAATATCCGCGCAAGGGGGTCTGGTCGCTGGTTTTCGTCGCCAGCGAGAAGGAAACCGAGATCAACCAGAAGCTCGACCGGGAAGGCGATCCGCTGATTGCCGTGTTCATGCCCTGTACGCCCAACCCGACGACGGGCTTTCTGATGTATGTGCCGAAATCCGACATTGTGCTGCTCGACATGACAATCGAGGACGGAGCCAAGCTGATCGTGTCGGCCGGCCTGGTGGCGCCGGCCGTCAAAATGGTGACGGTGAACGGCGAGCAGATCCACGGCGCGCTTGCCAATCCTCCGCTTGGCACGATGCCTCAGCCGGCACGGAGCAGCCGCACGGCCTCGTCACGGCCGAACAGATAGAGCAACAGGCGCAGCGCCGTGCCGCGTTCGGACTGCAGTTCCGGATCGCGCGACAGGATCAGCCGCGCATCGTCGCGAGCGGCCTCGAGCAGGTCGGCATGCGCCTCGATGCGCGCCACCTGGAAGCCCGGCGTGCCGGACTGGCGGGTGCCGAGCAACTCGCCTTCGCCGCGCAGCTTCAGATCCTCTTCGGCGATACGGAAGCCGTCCTCGGTCTCGCGCATCACCGACAGACGGCGTTTTGCCGTCTCGCCGAGCGGATCCTTGTAGAGCAGCACGCAGGATGAAGGCTTGTCGCCGCGCCCGACCCGGCCGCGCAATTGATGCAGTTGGGCGAGGCCAAAACGTTCGGCATGCTCGATGACCATGATCGTCGCATCCGGCACATCGACGCCGACCTCGATGACGGTGGTGGCGATCAGGATACGGGTGTCGCCCTGCTTGAAGGCGCGCATCGCCGCGTCTTTGTCGGCGCCTTTCATGCGGCCGTGCACCAGGCCGATGCGGTCGCCGAACAGCGGCTTCAGCGAGGCAAAACGGTCCTCGGCCGACATCAGGTTGATCTCCTCGGATTCCTCGACCAGCGGACAGATCCAGTAGATTTTCTGGCCATCGGCGACGGCGTCGAGCATGCGGCCGATCAGTTCGTCGAGCCGTTCAAGCGGCAAGGTGACGGTGCGGATCGGCTGGCGGCCGGCCGGCTTTTCCGTCAGCTTCGACACATCCATGTCGCCGAATGCAGTTAGCACCAGCGTCCGCGGTATCGGCGTTGCCGTCATCACCAGCATGTCGGGCGCATCGCCCTTGGCCGTGATCGCAAGGCGCTGGTGGACGCCGAAACGGTGCTGCTCGTCGACGACGGCGAGCACGAGGTCATGGAACGTCACCGTTTCCTGGAACAGCGCATGGGTGCCGACGATGATGTCGATGTCACCATTGGCCAGCCCGGTCAGCGTGTCGGCGCGCTCGCGGCCCTTTTCGCGGCCGGTGAGGACGGCGACGCGCAAGCCGGACCGTTCCGCCAATGGCGCAATCGTTGCGAGATGCTGGCGTGCCAGGATTTCGGTCGGCGCCATCAATGCCGCCTGGCCGCCGGCCTCGACGGCACGCGCCATGGCAAGCAGCGCGACCACCGTCTTGCCGGAGCCGACATCGCCCTGCAAAAGGCGCAGCATGCGTTCGGGGTCACCGAGATCGGCGTTGATTTCGGCAAGCGCCATTTCCTGCGACATGGTCAGCGAATAGGGGAGTGCCACGCGCAGTTGTTCGACTATGCGGCCGTCGCCGACGAGTGGCCGGCCAGATAATCGGCGGACCTTGGCCCGCACCAGCGCCAGCGATACCTGGCCGGCCAAGAACTCGTCATAGGCAAGGCGTCGCCACGCTGCGCCGTCGACAGAGACGTCGATCGGGTCGGCAGGATTGTGGATGCGGTTGAGCGCATCGCCGAAAGCAGGAAAGGCGTGGCGGCGCCGGAACTCGCCGTCCTGCCATTCGGGCAGGACCGGCAGGCGGGCCAGCGCCTGGCCGACGGCCCGGCGCAGCACCTTGCCCGAGAGCCCGGCGGTCAGCGGATAGACCGGCTCCACCAGCGGCAAGTTTTCCGCGTCGCTAGCAAGGGCGATATGGTCGGGGTGAACCATGGTCGGGCGGCCGTTGAACCATTCCATGCGGCCTGAGACGACGACATGCTCGCCTACGGGCATTGCTTTTTCGAGATAGGCAGCATGGGCATGGAAGAAGGTGAGCGCGATCTCGCCGGTGTCGTCATGGGCGTAGACCCGGTACGGGACCGACCTGTTGCCGCGTGGCGGCGGCTGGTGGCGGTCAATGCGTACGTCGAGCGTAACGATGGCGCCCTCGGCCGAACCGGCGATGCCCGGGCGGTTGCGGCGGTCGATGACAGTATGCGGCAGCACGAACAAGAGGTCGCCGGCGCGCGCGGCCCGGTCGCCGAGGTCGGCTGCTACGACTTTTTCGATCAGGGCGCCAACTTTTGGCCCGACGCCGACAAGCGAGGTGATCGGGACAAACAGCGGATCGAGGAGGGAGGGACGCATGATGTCAGCTTATGTTGCGGCGACTGTAGCGCAAGGCTGACACCGCCTTCTATCCACGCTATATGCGCCGCCTGGGCAAGGATGTTGGAAGATGACCGGAACGAAACGATCAAGCGAGGGCCTCGATGCCCGCCGCCGCAAGCTTCTGTTTCGTTCGTGGCACCGCGGCATGCGCGAGATGGACCTTATACTCGGCAGCTTCGCCGACGCCGAGATCGGTGCCTTGACCGGCGACGAAATCGGCCAATATGAGAGGCTCCTCGACATTCCCGACACCGAATTCCTGCCTCTCGTCACCGGCGAACGCCCGGTTCCGGCGGATGTCGACTGTGCCGTCCTGCAAAAAATCCTGGCTTCGCGCCGGGAGATGACCTTCTGAACAACGTGTAGCCATGAGCCTTATCCCTACGATCGGTCTGCCGAAAGGCCGCGCCGGCCAGTTCATCGTCGATGGCGTCGCCGACGGCTACGAAGCCTTTGCGCTGGTGCAGGCTGCGCATGAGATCGCCCCTGACAAGCCGGTGCTGTTCGTGGCCCGCGACGGCCAGCGTTTGCCGGCGATCGTCGAGGCGCTTGCCTTTGCCGCGCCGGGCCTGCCTGTGCTGGAATTGCCGGCCTGGGACTGCCTGCCTTACGACCGCGTCTCGCCCGGCGCCGACGCCGCCGCAAAGCGGCTCGACTCGCTGGCAGCGATGATCGCGCTGGCGAAGAAGCCTCACCGCGCCGTCATTCTCACCACCGCGAATGCCTTGCTTCAACGCATTCCGCCGGCGGAACTCGTCGAGGCGCAGACCTTTCACGCCAAGCCCGGCAACCAGATCGACATGAACGCGCTGGTGTCACGGCTTGAGACTTCCGGCTTCGAGCGAGTGCCGACGGTGCGCGGCATCGGCGAATTTGCGGTGCGCGGTGGTATTCTCGATCTGTTCGCGCCCGGCTGGGCGGAGGCGCTGCGCCTCGATTTCTTCGGCGATACGCTGGAATCGATCCGTGTCTTCGATACCGCAACACAGCGCACGACCGGCCAGCGCAAGTCGATGGCGCTACAGGCAATGAGCGAGGTGGCGCTGACGCCGGAAACCATCAGCCGCTTCCGCCGCGCCTACATCGAAGCCTTTGGCGCGCCCTCGCGCGACGATGGGCTCTATGGGGCAGTCAGCGAGGGCAGGCGGTTTGCCGGCATGGAGCACTGGCTGCCGTTCTTCTATGAGCGGCTGGAAACCGTGTTCGACTATCTGCCTGATGCGCCCGTGGTGTTCGACCATCTGGCACATGAGGCACTGGCCGAGCGCCATGCGCTGATCCTCGATCATTACGAGGCGCGCAAAAAGCAGGCCGACGGCGCCTTGAAGGATGCCGTGCCCTACAAGCCGGTGCCGCCGGATTTGCTTTATCTGTCGCCCGAGAACCTGATTGCCTCGCTTGGCCCGCGCGAAGCGATAGACTTCACCTCCTTCGACGCGCCCGATGCCGGTGCGAAAAAGGTGTTCCATGCCGGCTCGCGCCATGGTCGCAGCTTCGTCGAGGAACGCGCCGACCCTAACGCCAACGTCTTCGACGTCGTCGTAAAACACATTTCCGACGAGCGCGCTGCAGGCCGCCGTGTCATCGTCGCCGGCTGGACTGAAGGTTCGCTCGACCGGCTCGGCCAGATCCTGGCCGAGCATCACCTTGGCAACCTGAAACCGGTGGCGACGCTTGCCGAAGCCGGAAAGCTTGAGCCAGGGCAGGCGGGACTGGCCGTGCTGCCGCTCGAATCCGGCTTCGAGACGGAGAAACTGGTCGTCGTCGCCGAGCAGGACATTCTCGGCGACCGGCTGATCCGGCGCTCGAAGCGCAAGAAGCGTGCGTCCGACTTCATCGCCGAGGCTTCGGCATTGTCCTCAGGCGATATCGTCGTCCATGCCCACCATGGCATTGGCCGCTTCATCGGGCTGCGCACCATCGAGGCGGTCGGTGCGCCGCACGATTGCCTCGAAATCCACTATGCCGGCGACGATCGGCTGTTCTTGCCGGTGGAAAACATCGAGCTGCTGTCGCGCTATGGCTCGGATTCAGCCGAGGCGACGCTCGACAAGCTTGGCGGCGGCGCCTGGCAATCGCGCAAGGCACGGCTGAAGAAACGCCTGCTCGACATGGCCGGGCAGCTGATTCGCATCGCCGCTGAGCGGCAAATGCGGGCTGCACCGGCGCTGGTGCCGGCGGACGGCCTCTATGGCGAGTTTGCAGCGCGTTTCCCCTATGAGGAAACCGATGACCAGCAAACGGCGATTGATTCGGTCATGGATGATCTGGGCGCCGGAAAGCCGATGGACCGGCTGATCTGCGGCGATGTCGGCTTCGGCAAGACCGAAGTCGCGCTTCGTGCCGCCTTCATCGCGGCGATGGAAGGCTTTCAAGTCGCGGTGGTGGTGCCGACGACATTGTTGTCGCGCCAGCATTTCAAGACCTTCTCGCAGCGCTTCTCCGGCCTGCCGATCCGCGTCGCCCAGGCCTCGCGGCTGGTCGGCGCCAAGGAACTGGCCGAGACCAAGAAGGGCGTCGCCGAAGGCCAAGTCGACATCGTCATCGGCACGCACGCACTGCTCGGCTCCGCGATCTCGTTCAAGAATCTCGGCCTGCTGATCATCGACGAGGAGCAGCATTTCGGCGTCAAGCACAAGGAGCGGCTGAAGGATCTCAAGACCGACGTCCACGTTCTGACGCTGTCGGCGACGCCGATCCCGCGAACGCTGCAGCTTGCCTTGACCGGGGTGCGTGAGCTGTCGCTGATCGCCACGCCGCCGGTCGATCGCATGGCGGTGCGTACCTTCATCTCCCCCTTCGATCCGCTGGTCATCCGCGAGACGCTGCTGCGCGAGCGCTACCGTGGCGGCCATTCCTTCTATGTCGTACCGCGCATCAGCGATCTCGCGGAAATCCATGATTTCCTGCGCGAATCCGTGCCTGAGCTGAAGGTGGCGGTGGCCCATGGCCAGATGCCGCCCGGCGAACTCGACGACATCATGAACGCCTTCTATGACGGCCAGTACGATGTGCTTTTGTCGACCACAATCGTCGAATCCGGCCTCGATATACCGACCGCCAATACGCTGATCGTGCACCGCGCCGATATGTTCGGACTGTCGCAGCTTTACCAGCTGCGCGGGCGCGTCGGCCGTTCGAAGGTGCGCGCCTATGCGCTGTTCACGCTGCCGGCCAACCGCAAGCTCACCGATACGGCCGAGCGTCGACTGAAAGTGCTGCAATCGCTCGATACGCTCGGCGCCGGTTTCCAGCTGGCCAGCCACGACCTCGATATCCGCGGCGCCGGCAATCTGCTTGGCGAAGAGCAGTCGGGCCACATCAAGGAGGTCGGCTTCGAACTTTACCAGCAGATGCTGGAGGAGGCAGTGGCCGAGGTGAAGGATTCCGGCGAGGTGCAGGACGGCGGCTGGTCGCCGCAGATCGCCGTCGGCACGGCGGTGATGATCCCGGAAAGCTATGTCCCGGACCTGCAGCTCAGGTTGGCGCTCTATCGCCGCCTTGGCGATCTCGAAAATACGGAAGAGATTGATGCTTTTGGCGCCGAGCTGATCGACCGGTTTGGGCCGCTTCCGGAAGAGGTAAAGCATCTGTTGAAGATCGTCTTCATCAAGGCGCTTTGCCGTAAGGCCAACGTTGAGAAGCTCGATGCCGGGCCGAAAGGCGTCGTCATCCATTTCCGCAAGCGGGAATTCCCCAATCCGGTCGGGCTGGTCAAGCTCATCGGCGAACAGGGCTCGCTGGCCAAGATCCGACCCGACCAGAGCGTCGTCTTCAGCCGTGACTGGGCGACGCCCGAAAAGCGGCTGGCAGGCTCAGCGGTTGTCATGACGCAGCTGGCGCGGCTGGTGGAGAAGGCGGCGTAGCCGGGTGTCGCTGGTGCTCTGGACAACAACCGCGCTGGCACTTTCGCCGCCGGCCGTCATTCGCCAGCGCTGAGATTCCGGTCTAGAATAGGAAATCGGCTTCGTGTATGGAGCCGCGACCCCACATGGGGCGGATTGGCGGGCGATGGCGTCCGCCTGAAAGAGCGTTGGGTGCTTCGATGACGAAATGGTCGCCGAATTCGTGGAGAGCTAAGCCGATCCAGCAGGTTCCTGCCTATCCGGACCTTGTCGCGCTGAGGAACACGGAAACCCAGCTCGCTACCTTTCCGCCGTTGGTTTTTGCAGGTGAGGCACGCAAGCTGAAGAAGCAGCTTGCAGCCGTCGCTGCCGGTGACGCATTCCTTCTTCAGGGCGGCGATTGCGCCGAGAGCTTCGCCGAGCATGGCGCCGACAATATCCGCGACTTCTTCCGCGTCTTCCTGCAGATGTCGGTGGTGCTGACCTTCGCCGGCGCTCAGCCGGTGGTGAAGGTCGGCCGTGTCGCCGGCCAGTTCGCCAAGCCGCGCTCGTCCGACAATGAGACCAAGGGCGGTGTGACGTTGCCCAGCTATCGCGGCGACATCATCAATGGCATCGAGTTCGATGCCAAATCACGCATTCCCGATCCTGCAAGGCAGGAGATGGCGTACCGCCAGTCGGCGGCGACGCTCAACCTTTTGCGTGCCTTCGCCCAGGGTGGCTACGCCAGCCTGGAGAACGTACATCAATGGATGCTTGGCTTCGTCTCCGACAGCCCGCAGGGCGAGAAATACGAGTCGCTCGCCAACCGCATCACCGAGACGATGGACTTCATGAAGGCCGTCGGCATTACCTCGGAGACCAATTACGCGCTGCGCGAGACCGATTTCTATACCAGCCATGAGGCGCTTCTGCTCGGCTACGAAGAGGCGCTGACCCGCGTCGATTCGACTTCGGGCGACTGGTACGCCACCTCCGGCCACATGATCTGGATCGGCGATCGCACGCGCCAACCCGACCATGCGCATGTTGAATATTGCCGCGGCATCAAGAACCCGCTCGGTCTGAAATGCGGGCCGTCGCTGACGCCGGACGGCCTGTTGCAGCTCATCGACCTGCTCAATCCGGAGAACGAGCCCGGCCGGCTGACGCTTATAGCCCGCTTCGGCTCGGACAAGGTCGCTGACCACCTGCCGAAGCTGGTGCGTGCGGTGCAGAAGGAAGGCCGCAGCGTGGTGTGGTCGTCGGATCCGATGCATGGCAACACCATCGAGGCCGCCGGCTACAAGACACGGCCATTCGACCGCATCCTGAAGGAGGTGCAGACCTTCTTCGAGGTGCATCGCGCCGAAGGCACGCATCCCGGCGGCATCCATGTCGAGATGACGGGCAAAAACGTCACCGAATGCACCGGTGGTGCCCGCGCCATCACCGCCGAAGAACTGCAGGATCGCTACCACACCCATTGCGATCCGCGCCTCAACGCCGACCAGGCGATCGAGTTGGCGTTCCTGGTGTCCGATCTGCTCAAGAAGAGCCATCCGGTCCAGCACAAGCAGGCCGTCAACGGCTGATACGATCTGAACTTTGATGTCATTGAAGAAGCGCCGGGCGAAAACCGGCGCTTTTTGTATTCAATCCCGCCGGTGTCGCATTTAATCGTGCCTAACGCGCACAAAACTGGAATCCTGCCAAGCGATGGCAATTGTATCGGGAGGCCGACATGGCTGACAGTCACACGGGATCATGCTTGTGCGGGGCAGTGCGGTTCCAGACACGAGGACCGCTGCGCGGTGTCATCTACTGCCATTGCTCGCAGTGCCGGAAGCAGAGCGGGCATTTCTATGCGGCGACCAATGTTGCCGACCGCGACATCATAATCACCGGCGCGGAGGGCATCACCTGGTACGAGGCTTCTTCGTTCGCCAGGCGCGGCTTCTGCAAGCGATGCGGCTCTCTGCTGTTCTGGAAGCCGAGCGACGATGGCTATGTTTCGGTCATGGCAGGCCTGTTCGACGCGCCAACCGGGCTCCAAGGAGAATGCCATATCTTCGTCGGCGACAAGGGCGACTATTACGCCCTCGATGACGGGCTGCCGCAGTTCGAGAAGTCGACGCCGTCGATCAAGGTGGCAGGCGACTGATTTTTGAAGAGGTCGCCTTATTCCCTTGGTCCAGCCATTGCGCTAATCCCCTGCCGGTGATTCCGAAGGGTTTTGGCATGCAGCGGCTGATCGACGCTTTTTACAATTCGGTGCGGGCGTTTCGCAAACTGGCCTCCAGCGAGGAGGCCTTCCAGCTGGAGCTGACGCTGCTTGTGCTTGCCGTGCCGCTCGGCTGGTTCCTTTCGGAATCGTGGCGCGGCTATGCGCTGCTGATCGGCGCCGTGCTGCTTATGATCATGATCGAGGTGCTGAACACCGGCATCGAGGCGGCATGCGACGCGTTCAGCCGTGAATTCAACATCGATATCCAACTGGCCAAGGATTGCGGTTCGCTGGCAGTGCTGATTTCGGTGGTGATCGCTGCCGGCGTCTGGGGCGTCGCCGTCATCGAGCGGATCCTCGGGGTACCGATCTGACCTATCAGGCACTACATTCCGTCACTGCATTTCTCGTTTTGACCAGGACCTTTTCCGAAAACCGGTACCACTTCTCGGGCTCATGGTCTGAGGAAACCGATATGGCCGATACCGCCGGATTTCTGCTGCTCGAACGTGAGGGCCTGCCGGACGATCTGCGCTGGCTGGTGGAAAAATATCCGCGCGAGGTCTGGCAGGCGCATGCCAACATCCACGGCATGGCCAATATGTGGCTGCAGCGGCACGACATGTTCCGCGAGCTTGGCGGCATGCTCACCAATGGTATCGGCGATTATCGAGAAGGTAGGCTGAACGCGCCGGAATTCGCGCGCTGGTTCGCGCCGCGCCTCAACCATTTCCTCGGCAATCTCGACGGCCACCACAATGTCGAGGACCATCATTATTTCCCGGTCTTCGCCAGGGCCGAGACCCGTCTGAAGCGCGGTTTCGAGATTCTCGATGCCGATCACCATACAATCCATGAGGGATTGGAGCGCAATGCCCAGGCGGCAAATGCCTTCATCCGCACGCTTCAGGAGAGCGAAGACAAACAGCGTTTCGCCGCCGATGCCTATGCTGACGAGAACAGCCGGCTGATCGCCATGTTAACCCGGCATCTTGCCGACGAGGAAGACCTGATCATTCCGCTGATCCTCGAGAAGGGTGATCGCGCGCTCGGCATTGATTGACGATCAGCTTCCCTTGTGGAGTTCCTTCTTGGCGACGATATGGGCGGCGAGCCAGCCGAGGATGGCCACAACGAGGCCGATTGCCAGAGCGATCAGCAACCGCTCGTGGCGGGCCAGCGCCTGGCCGACGATGTGCTCCGCGCCCAGCCCGAAGACATAACCGACAGTGCAGAACAGTGCCGCCCAGACTACCGACGAGATGGCGTTGAGGATGATGAAGCGCGCCGCGGCGATGCCCGACAGCCCGGCAGCGATTCCGCCGACCAGTCGCAGGCCATAGATGTAGCGGTTCGACAGCACGAAAATGTTGGGATGAGAGGTGACAAGGCGGTAGGCGTGGCTGAAGCCCGGCCGGGCTCGGAGCCTGATCACGAATTTATGATCGGCGAAGCTCCGTCCCAAGATGAAGAAGAACGTGTCGCCACCGAAGGCGCCGAGCGCGGCGGCGAGAAACGCCTGCCACGGGACGAAGACATGCTGATGTGCGAAAAAACCGCCAAGAATTGCGGCGCTTTCGCCCTCGGCGACGCAGCCCAGAAAAACCGCGACCAATCCATATTGCTCAATGAGACGATGGATGACTTCCGTCATGAAGACGTTCGCTGCTTCGACAGAATGTCGTCGATGCGCTTCACCTGCTCGGTCAGCCGGGCGATCTCGTCTCTCATGCCGATGATCTGGCTGTGGCGCAGTTCATCGAGCTTCTCGTGTAACGCCATAATCTCGATCTCGGCCTTGAGATTAACCTCATAGTCGTGGGCGGCGTCGATTCGATCGCGCTCCGTCTGGCGGTTCTGCGCCATCATGATCACTGGCGCTTGCAGGGCGGCGACCATGGAAAGCACGAGATTGAGGAAGATGAAGGGATAGGGATCGAAGGCAGCGCGCGACAAGAGCCAGACATTGCCTGCCGTCCACAGGATCAGGAAGCCAATGAATGCCAGGATGAAGGACCACGAGCCGCCGATCCGGGCGATGGTGTCGGCCAGGCGATCTCCAAACGTCTGGTGAAAGGCGACGGCCTTGTTGGTGTCCTTGGAGATCGTGGTGCGCTCGAGCGTAGATTGCAGCACCCGGCTTTCGAGCGCGCTGAGGCCGTCCGGCTTTCGCTTCAGCCAGCGGCTTGCCAGATCCTCGATCGTTTTGTTCATCGTCACCTCCGTCGTCAGCGATAGAGGTAGAAGCTGCCGGTTCAAACGGGAAGTGGTAGATTGACGCGATGGGGCAGGAAACAATGGTGGATTTTCGGAAAATTCGCGCCCGTGCAGCGAAACGCAAAGGCGGTGAGGCAGCGCTGACGTCGCTGCTGGGTCCTATGCCTGACAATGCCGCGGTGGCAAGCATTACCGACGACCGCATCCTGTCGACCATGGCCGAGCGGGTCTTTGCCGCCGGCTTTGTCTGGCGCGTCATCGAGCAGAAATGGCCGGGTTTCGAGGAAGCATTTCTTGGCTTCGAACCGAAGCGGCTGCTGTTCCAGCCTGACGATTTCTGGCACGATCTCACGGCTGACAAGCGCATCGTGCGCAATCCGCAGAAGATCAAGTCCGTACGCGACAACGCAGCCTTCGTCGAGCGCGTGTCGAAGGAGCATGGCAGCTTCGGCAAGTTCCTCGCCAATTGGCCGGCGGATGACCAGGTCGGATTGATGGCCTATCTCGGCACGCACGGCAGCCGGCTCGGCGGCAATACTGGCCAGTATTTTCTGCGCTGGCTGGAGTGGGACGCCTTCATCGTCTCGGCCGACATGGCGGCAGCGCTGCGCGACGCCGGGCTCGACATTGCGCAGAGCCCAACGTCGAAGAAGGATCTGGGCAGGATCCAGGCGCAGATCAACGCCTGGGCGGCGGAAACCGGGCTGCCGCGCCGACACATTTCGCGCATTCTGGCAATGTCGATCGGCGAGAACCATCCGCCGGAAGCCTTGCGCGAATATATGGGCGAATAGGATCGACTGTTTGGTCCAAACGAACGCCATTGCCCGACGAATTTTGCCGCGCTAAACCCACGGGCATGACAGACAAGACCGCTCCAGACATATTGCGCATCGCCGTCGCCCAGCTCAATCCGACGGTCGGCGACGTCGCCGGCAATCTTGCCAAGGCACGCGAGGCGAGGGCGGATGCCGCCCGCCAAGGCGCCGACCTCGTGCTGTTTACCGAGCTTTTCCTTTCCGGCTATCCGCCTGAGGATCTGGTGCTGAAGCCCGCCTTCCTGAAGGCCTGCGAGCGGGCGGCGGAGGATTTCGCCGGCGATACCGCCGACGGCGGCCCGGGTTTCATTATCGGCACGCCGTTGAAGCGCAAGACCGGCACCCACAATTCGATCATCTTTGCCGATGGCGGCAAGATCCTTGCCGAACGCTACAAGCTCGATCTGCCGAATTACGGTGAGTTCGACGAGAAGCGCGTCTTCCAGGCCGGCCCCGAGATCCAGGGGCCGGTCAATTTCCGCGGCGTGCGCGTGGGAGTGCCGATCTGCGAAGATATCTGGGGCGAGGTTGCCGTCTGCGAGACGCTGGCCGAAAGCGGCGCGGAAATCCTGCTGGTCCCGAACGGCTCGCCCTATTATCGCGGCAAGGTCGATGTCCGCCACCAGATCGTCATCCGTCAGGTCATCGAATGCGGACTGCCGATTATCTATGCCAACCAGCTTGGCGGCCAGGACGAGTTGGTCTTCGATGGCGCATCGTTTGCCATAGGCGCTGACAAGACGCTGGCCTTCCAGATGAGCCAGTTCGAGGAGACGGTCAACGTCACCACCTGGAAGCGAAAGAATGACATCTGGGTCTGCTCTGACGGACCGATGTCGAAAATCCCTGAAAAGGAAGAGGCCGACTATCGCGCCTGCATGTTGGGCCTGCGCGACTACGTCAACAAGAACGGCTTCAAGAATGTTGTGCTTGGCCTTTCCGGCGGCATCGATTCGGCGATCTGCGCGGCACTTGCCGTCGATGCGCTCGGCGAGGAACGGCTGCGCGCCGTGATGATGCCTTACCGCTACACTTCTAAGGACTCGCTGAAGGATGCCGAGGACTGCGCCCGCGCGCTCGGCTGCCGCTACGATATCGTGCCGATTTTCGAGCCGGTCGAAGGTTTCCTGCACGCGCTGACGCAGCTTTTCGAAGGCACCAAGGAAGGCATTACCGAGGAGAACCTGCAGAGCCGTGCACGCGGCACTGTCCTGATGGCAATTTCCAATAAGTTCGGCTCGATGGTCGTCACCACCGGCAACAAGAGCGAGATGTCGGTCGGCTACGCTACGCTCTACGGCGACATGAATGGCGGCTTCAATCCGATCAAGGATCTTTACAAGATGCAGGTCTATGCGTTGTCGCGCTGGCGCAACGCGCATGTGCCGCCGGGCGCACTCGGTCCGTCCGGCGAGGTAATCCCGAACAATATCATCGACAAGGCGCCCTCGGCAGAGCTCCGTGAGAACCAGACCGACCAGGATTCGCTGCCGCCCTATCCAGTGCTCGATGACATATTGGAGTGTCTGGTCGAGAACGAGATGGGCGTCGATGAGATCATTGCCCGCGGCCATGACCGGGCGACGGTGGCCCGCGTCGAGCACCTGCTTTACGTCGCCGAATACAAGCGCCGGCAGGCGGCACCCGGCGTGAAGATCACCAGGAAGAACTTTGGCCGCGACCGCCGCTATCCCATCACCAACCGGTTCAGGGATGGCGGGTAAGCGATTGGCCTGCGTAACGGTTTAGCCATGGCCAACTTTGAAATCAGCTTCGACCTATCGCGGATCGACTTCCGGGCGACATCCGACATGTTGAAGGCGAGCTATTGGGGCAGTGGCCGCAGCGACGAATTGCATCGCCGCGCCTTTTCCAACTCGCTTTGCGTCGGCGCCTATGTCACCGGCAATCAGGTCGGCTTCGGCCGGGCAATCACCGACCGTACGGTATTTGCCTATCTCGCCGACATCATTGTCTGGCCTGGGAATCGCGGGCAAGGCATCGGAACCCGGCTTGTCCAGGCGCTTATCGGTCATCCGGATTGCAAGACTGTCACGCATTGGAGCCTGTCGACCAACGACGCACACTCCATGTACGAGAAGCTCGGCTTCAGGCCTTCCACGGACGGCCGCTATATGCGCCTCGACCGTATCCCGGCAATTTGAACAGAGGCCTCACACAACCGGCTGTTGTTGCAAAATCGCCGCACTGGTTGGACCAGATGCGCTTTCGGCTATCTACTGACTTGGCGCGGCGTTGAGGCGTCTCTATAAACGCCTCTCCGCGATTCCCCTTCAGGAGGAACCGAATGCCAGGATTTGACATCGTTATGCGAGGCCGCGAAGCCTAGGTCTTGGTCAGTGCGCCGCGAGATAGCCTCGCGGCAAGGCTGAACCAAGGCAGGTATTTCGCCGCTGCCGGTCGCCGCCCCTCTACAGGGCCGCCAAATACGCCGAACCTCCGCATCTCCGGGCGCCAAACGGCGCCAACGCGGTTTTTTCAATTTCTACTTTCGTGGGATCGGGCTCGTTTGCGCCCGAATGACATCATGGCTCGTTTTCGAATAGATTTGCGCGCGGGCGCCTTCCGCAGCGTTCTTGGCTTCACGCTCAGCCATTGGCGGCGTCAGCCGTGGCGGCTTGCCGGCATTATGGGCACGTTCCTGCTGTCGACCTTGGCCGACGTGCTGACGCCGCTCTATTCCGGCCGGCTGGTCGATGCCGTCGCCAGCAGTGCTGCGGCCGACGATGTTGCGTGGAACGCGGCGACAGCTGCCTTTTCGATGCTGGTGGCCCTGGCGCTCACCGGTGTCGTGCTGCGCAATCTCGCCTTCATGGCCATTGTCGAGCTGACGTTGAAGATGATGGCGGATATCGCCGCCGACGCCTTCCACCGCGTCCAGCGCTTCTCCACCGACTGGCACGCCAACAGCTTCGCCGGATCGACGGTGCGCAAGATAACGCGCGGCATGTGGGCGCTCGACCTGCTCAACGACACGATCCTGATCGCGCTGCTGCCATCGGTCGTCATGCTCGTCGGCTCGACGCTGCTGCTCGGCTGGTTCTGGCCGCTTATGGGTGCTGTCGTCGCCACCGGTTCGGTTCTGTTCATCGCGGTGACGACGATGCTGTCGCTTGGCTATGTCGCGCCCGCGGCAAGGCTTGCCAATGCGTGGGACACACGGCTTGGCGGCTCGCTGGCCGATGCGGTGAGCTGCAATGCCGTGGTCAAGGGTTTTGGCGCCGAGGAACGCGAGGAGACACGGCTTGCCGAGGTCGTCGCCAAATGGCGCGGCCGCACGCGGCGCACCTGGGTGCGCGGCACCGTCAATGGCACCACGCAAGGCACGATGCTGCTGCTTTTGAGAGCAGCGGTCATCGGATTCTCCCTGCTGTTGTGGTCGTGGGGACAGGCGAGCGCCGGCGACATCGCCTTCGTGCTGACCTCATTCTTCGTGCTGCAAGGCTATCTGCGCGACATCGGCACGCATATCCGCAATCTGCAGCGCTCGATCAACGACATGGAGGAACTGGTCGACTTCCAGTCCGAACCGCTCGGCATCGAGGATCGGCCCGGCGCCAAACCGATCCGGATCACCGATGGCCGTATCACCTTCGACAATGTCACGTTCCATTATGGCAGCCACCGCTTGCCGCTCTATCGCAACTTTTCGGTGGATATCGCGCCGGGCGACCGTGTTGGGCTGGTTGGCCATTCGGGCTCCGGCAAAACGACGTTCGTCAAGCTGATCCAGCGCCTCTATGACGTGACTGCCGGAAATATCCTGATCGACGATCAGGACATTGCCGATGTCGCGCAGGCGTCGCTGCGCGCACAGATCGCAATCGTCCAGCAGGAGCCGATCCTGTTCCACCGGTCGCTGGCCGAAAACATCGCCTATGCCCGGCCGGCCGCCACGCAGGCCGAGATCGAGCACGCGGCGCGGTTGGCCAGCGCGCATGACTTCATCGCCAATTTGCCGAAAGGCTATGGCACGCTGGTCGGCGAGCGTGGCGTAAAGCTATCGGGTGGTGAGCGTCAGCGGGTCGCAATCGCACGCGCCTTCCTTGCCGATGCGCGCATTCTCATCCTCGACGAGGCAACGTCGAGCCTCGATTCGGAATCGGAGGTGCTGATCCAGCAGGCGATGGAGCGCTTGATGGTCGGCCGCACGACGCTGGTCATTGCCCACCGGCTGTCGACGGTGCGGGCGCTGGACAGGCTTTTGGTGTTCGATCGCGGCCGCATCGTGGAAGAGGGCTCGCATGACCAGCTAATCCGGCTGCAAGGCGGCATCTACCGCCGGCTGTTCGAACGCCAGGCGCTTGAACTGACCAAAGGCATGGTGATCTGACGGTTGCGGTGCCGCGCGTCATGATAGGCGTGCGGCGCTGCAGTCTTTTCTTCGCCTTTGTCATGTTCTATGTCTGCCGCCGAGCGCGGGGGCGCGTCTTGTCAACAGCAAAACCATCCGGTACGCCCCGCTCATGACAGTTACCGTCCGTTTCGCCCCGTCACCGACCGGCCGCATCCATATCGGCAATGCGCGCACCGCTTTGTTCAATTGGCTGTTCGCCATCAAGAACAAAGGCCGCTTTATCCAGCGCTTCGACGACACCGACGTCGCCCGTTCGACGCAGGAATTTTCCGACGCCATCCTTTACGACCTGCATTGGTTGGGCATCTTCCCCGATGCCACGGAGTATCAGTCGCGGCGCGTCGAAATCTACGATGCCGCACTGGAGAGGCTGAAGGAGGCCCGCCTCGTCTATGCGTGCTATGAGACGCCTGAAGAGCTCGACCTGAGGCGCAAGGTGCGCCGCACGCGTGGCCTGCCGCCAGTCTATGGCCGCGAGGCGCTGACGCTGGCACCCGAGCAGGTCGCAGAATATGAGGCCGATGGTCGGCGGCCGCACTGGCGCTTTCTGCTGCCCAACTTCAGCAGCGATCCGCTGCAGCCGGAGCGCACCGAAATCCACTGGAACGACCTGGTGCGCGGCGAGGAGACCGTCGACCTCGCCTCGCTTTCAGATCCGGTTCTGCGGCGCGAGGATGGCACCTACCTCTATACATTGCCTTCGGTTGTCGACGACATCGAGATGGGCGTCAGCCATGTCATTCGTGGCGACGACCACGTCACCAATACCGGCGTCCAGATAGCCCTGTTCCGGGCGCTTGGCGTGGAGCCGCCGGTGTTCGGCCACCACAATCTTCTGACAACAGCATCGGGCGAGGGGCTTTCGAAGCGCACCGGCGCGCTGTCCATCCAGAGCCTGCGCGAGAGCGGCATCGAGCCAATGGCGGTCGCTTCGCTGGCGGTGCTCGTCGGTACCTCGGAAAACGTCGTGGCGGTGCCGACGATGGCTGAACTTGCCGAGCGCTTCGATCCGGCGGCAACATCGAAATCCGCCGCCAAATTCGATCCGGACGAGCTCTTCGTGCTCAACCGCACGCTGCTGCACCACATGCCGTTTTCCGAGGCGCGCGACCGGCTGATCGTGCTCGGCATCTCCGGCGAGCAGGCCGAGCCTTTCTGGCTGGCGGTGCGCGGCAATCTCGACAGGCTGGCCGATGCGGCGATCTGGTGGCGTACGCTTCGAGACGGTCCAGAGGAGCCGGCGGAGTTTTCCGAAGAGGACCGCGACTTTCTTCGCCAGGCATTCGAGTTGCTGCCGGAAGAGCCTTGGAACGGCACGGTCTGGAAGGACTGGACCGGCAAGATCCGAGCGGCGAGCGGCCGTAAGGGCAAGGCCCTGTTCATGCCGCTCAGGCTGGCGCTTACGGGACAGCCTTCGGGTCCGGAACTTGCAGATCTGTTGCCGCTGCTGGGTCGGGAAGGAACGTTGGCCCGACGACCCTGACCTTGCGCTGCTCAGGCGGCGGCAACGATGTCGGCGAGGGCACAGGTATGGCGGCAAGCCGTCTGATCGCCTCGCGGTCTTGGCCGCCCTCCGAATTGGCCAAGGTCTCCGGGTCGGCGCCCGCATCAGGCCTGGCAACCGGCAGCGGAATGAACGGAGTGGCCCCCACGTTCGCTTCGGATTGTTCCGGGCTGGGCGGGGGCGGGTTGCCGGCGATGATTTCGAAATTCTGCGCGGCGTTGCAGCCGCAGGCCGGCGGCCGCGGCATGTCGGACTGCTTGTAGAAGTAGGCGGTCGGCAGTTCGATATAAGGCCTGCCGGTCACCGAAGACGTCATGGATGCCGAATCGCCGTTCATGCTGCGCGTGTAGAAAACCTGCATCTCGGTGCCGGGGCAGCTCGATTCGCAATTCTTCTGATCGCGCTCGAAATCGCCCAGCGAGGCAGCATTCGACATCGGGAAGAAATAGCCGTCGCAGGTCCGCACGCACATAGTGCGGAATTCGCCTCGCGGCTGGCCCAACTCATCGGCGTTGTTGAGCACGGTGCGGATGTTGCGCGGCTGACTTAGTTCTTCAGCCTGGTCGGGCTCTTCGGGCTGGCTGCCCAAAAGCTGGTCGAGCAGGTTTCGGTTGCCGTTTTCACGGCCGGCTTCACGGACCGGCGCGGGCGTCCGCGCCGCCGCATCATCGCGGCAGCCATTGGCATCAAGCAAGGTCAATATGCGCGCCCGATCGCGTCGCGAACCACCGCCGGCAAGATCGGCGCGCTTGGCCTGCAGGGCGTCGAGATTGGCTGCCATGCGATTGATGGTGGCGTCGAGTGCTGCGCATGTGTTGGCGTTGCGGCGAGACAGCGAAAAGCCGCAGCCGGCGCTGCTGGACCGGCTGACGGCCTTTGAAATCTGCTGGCGCTGCCGGACGATCGCGTCGTCATATTTCCTGAGCAAGGCCGGTTTGCCGCCGCCACCACGAGAAGTGGCGGCAAGATCGGCTTCAAGCTGGCGGCAGAGGCGCGGAGCGGCCTGCGCCTGAGTGACGGCAATGCCGCACAGTAGCAGGGCGCCGAGCAGCGCGGCGGCCCGCGTCAGCTTCCAACTTGCGCCCGTCATCCCTCCGAAACTCCGCCTGCCTATCGTTCAGAAAGCTACCGCGCTTGGGGTTAACCGTTTGTTTAGCATACCGCTGATTCCGGCTTCAGCCCAAATCGGCGATAGCTTGCGCCTGTGCGCAGCTTCGACCACGACCATGCTGTCATATTTACCACGCCCCACGACGTATTCGGACAGAGCCAGAACCGCGACATCCTGGCGTTGCACGAAAAAGGCGTATTCGCCCAGAAGAATGCCTGGATTCAGTAATGCCCGGAGGCTTGGCATGACCGCGATTACCCGTCGAGCCGCACTGCAGTTTGGTCTTTTGTGCCTGGCGATGCCGCTCGCCATGGCGCAGGAAAAGCCCGTCATGCCGGACTGGGGCACCAAATTGGTCGAAGCTGCCCGTGAGCAGATCGGCGTCACCACGCTCTACGATCCGACCTATACACGCTTGGCCTATCCGGGCGGGGACGTTGAGCCCAAGCGGGGTGTGTGCACGGATGTCGTGATCCGTGCCTATCGCCGCGCCTTCGATGTCGATCTGCAAGAATTGGTGCATGAGGATATGCGGGCCAATTTTGCCGCCTATCCGAAGGCTTGGGGCCTGAAAGCGCCCGACCGCAACATCGACCACCGCCGTGTGCCCAATCTTGCGGTCTATTTCGAGCGGCGCGGTGCTGCCTTGCCCGTCAGCCAAGACCCCGCCGACTATCGACCTGGGGATCTCGTCGCCCAGATGCTGCCCGGCAACCTGTCACATATTGCCATCGTGTCGTCCAATCGCTCCACTTTGGTGCCGACAAGAAGGCTGGTCATTCACAATATCGGCGGCGGCGCCAGGGAAGAGGACACTTTGTTTGCCTTCAGGCAGACAGGGCATTTCCGGTTCAAGCCAGTCTGAGAAGGCCCATGGCTAGCCCAGTTCGACGATTGCCTGCGCCTTATGCGCGGCTTCGACCACGGCCAGCGCGGTCATGTTGACGACGCCGCGCGACGTGACCGACGGCGTCAATATGTGCGCCGGGCTGTCTGTGCCGAGCAGGATCGGGCCGACATGCAACGCGTCCATCATCGTGCGCAGCGCGGTCAGCGTGATGTTCGCCGAATCGAGATTGGGAAACACCAGCAGATTGGCTTCGCCTTTCAGCCGCGAATGCGGATAGACGCGCTGGCGCAGCTGTTCCGATAGTGCCGAGTCGGCATGCATCTCGCCGTCGCATTGCAGGTCGGGCGCGATGCGCGCCAGTATCGCTGCCGCCTGCCGCATCTTCATGGCACTTGGCGAATCGCGGGAGCCGAAATCCGAATGCGACAGCAGCGCTGCCTTGGGCTCGATGCCGAAACGCTGGATCTCCTCGGCTGCTAGGACGGTCATCTCAGCAATCTCCTCCGCGGTCGGATCGACGGAGACATGGGTGTCGGTGAGGAAAATGATGCCGCGCTGCGAGATCAGCATGGAAAGCGTCGACAGGTCGCGATCCCTAATGCCGGCGCGCGGCCCGATGATCAGCGTGACGTTGCGCAAATGGCGCTCGAAACGGCCTTCGAGGCCGCAGACCATGGCGTCGGCGTCGCCGCGCTTCAAGGCAAGGGCCGCGATCACCGTATTGTCGGTGCGCACCATGGTGCGCGCCGCTTCCGTCGTCACCCCACGGCGGCCGGCAAGCTCGATCAAAAGGTCGACATAATGGCGGTAACGCGGATCGTCTTCCGGGTTGATCAAGCCGAAATCGACGCCCGGCTTGATGCGCAGCCCATAGCGTTTCAGCCGCACCTCGATGACATGCGGGCGGCCGATCAGGATCGGTTCGGCAATGCCTTCCTCGAGCACGACCTGCGCTGCGCGAAGCACGCGCTCGTCCTCGCCGTCGGCGTAGATGACGCGCTTGGCGCTTGACGTCTTGGCCATCGAGAATACCGGCTTCATGACCAGGCCGGAGCGGAAGACGAAGCGGTTCAGCTTGTCGATGTAGGCGGCGAAATCGGTGATCGGCCGGGTCGCGACGCCGGTCTCGCAGGCTGCCTTGGCGACAGCAGGGGCGATGCGCAGGATCAGCCGCGGATCGAAAGGCGAGGGGATCAGGAACTCCGGACCGAAGATCGGCGTCTCGCCGGAATAGGCACGCGCGGCAACGTCGGATGGCTCCTCACGGGCAAGCGCCGCAATCGCTCGCACGGCGGCCATTTTCATCTCTTCGTTGATAGCGCTCGCACCGCAATCCAGGGCGCCACGGAAGATGTAAGGAAAACAGAGTACGTTATTGACTTGATTGGGGAAATCGGAGCGACCGGTGCAGATCATCGCGTCGGGCCGTGCTGCCCGTGCCGCTTCCGGCATGATCTCGGGATTGGGATTGGCCAGCGCCAGGATCAGCGGCTTGGGTGCCATGTGTTGGAGCAATTCCGGTTTCAGCACGCCCGCGGCGGACAGGCCGAGAAACACGTCGGCGCCGGGCAGAACGTCGGCCAGCGTGCGCGCATCGGTCTCCTTCACATAGGGGTCTTTCCAGCGGTCCATCTCCTCGACGCGGCCCTTATGGGCGACGCCGAACCGGTCGGTGACCCAGATGTTTTCGACCCGCGCGCCGAGCGAGACCAGAAGGTTGAGGCACGCAAGAGCGGCAGCGCCGGCGCCTGACGTGACGATCTTGATGTCGGAGATGGACTTGCCGGCGAATTCCAGCCCATTGAGCACAGCGGCGGCGACGATGATGGCGGTACCGTGCTGGTCGTCATGGAAGACCGGTATGCCCATGCGGGCTTTCAACTGCTCCTCGACTTCGAAGCATTCGGGCGCCTTGATATCTTCCAGGTTGATGCCGCCGAAGGTTGGTTCCAGGGCCGAGATCGTCTCGACCATGCGCTCGATGCCCGGTGCGTCGATCTCGATGTCGAAGACATCGATGCCGGCGAACTTCTTGAACAGCACCGCCTTGCCTTCCATCACCGGCTTGGAGGCGAGCGGACCGATATTGCCAAGGCCCAGCACCGCCGAACCGTTGGTGACAACGCCGACCAGATTGGCGCGGGCTGTATAGTCGGCGGCGGTTGCCGGGTCGTCGCGGATTTCAAGGCAGGGCGCGGCGACCCCCGGCGAATAGGCAAGCGCCAGGTCGCGCTGATTGCCGAGCGGCTTCGTCGCCTGGATTTCAAGCTTTCCGGGACGGGGGTGCTTATGGAAATAGAGCGCTGCTTCGTCGAGGTCGGATCGGGCCGCCTTCTTGCTTTCGCCTGTCATGACGGCCGCCTCCTCAGTTCAGTCCGTTTGGTGTTTTGAGTCTCTTAGCATGCAGCCGAGGCTTTTCGAGAGGTGATATGTCGCAAGCGCGAGCTTACCGCTTTGCGCTATGCCGTCGGACCTGCGAGTCGTTGAAATGTGGGACGGCAGGCGGGGGGTGCCGCGGCGAGCTATGCCGCCGTCCTGTTCCAAAGCGGGCACTACTTTCCCGTCGAAAGGCGGCTCCGCAGGGCTTGCACATCTTCTCGGCAAAGGGGCGCGCTCTCGTCTGACAGGAAGAACAAAGCCTCGGAGACACCATCGTCCGCAAAGTTGAAGTCGTCGCTCATTATCAGTGCATCGGCGATGTAGGCAGCCGCTTGGACCGGCAGGATGCCGTCCGCCAGCCGACTAAGCAGTACGTCCACATGTTGACGATTAACGATCGTATCTGGTCCGTCAGTGATGATGACATGCCCCACGCAGCCAGGCGTAGTCGAGGCGGTCGCGCACTCGGTCACTTCGGTTTCGATCTCCTGCCAAAGTTCGTCGGCTGGTTTCTCACCGGTGAGGAAGGATATGAGGGACGAATGTTGCATTGCGACCTTGTGCTCCACCACTAGAACGCGCTGACGTAGAGACCGCCGTCCACCGGTATGTTCTGCCCGGTCAGGTAACCGGCATGAACCGAGCACAGGAAGGCACAGATCTGGCCGAATTCCTCGGGCGTGCCGAGTCGCTTGGCCGGAACATTGGCCGCGGCCTTGGCCTTGCGCGCGGCAGCGGCGGCCGGATCTTCGGGCGTGCCGGCCTCGTGCGGGCCGCGCAGCCGGTCGGTATCGAGTTTTCCCGGCAGCATGTTGTTGATCGTTACATTGCGGTCGATCACAGTCCGCGCGACGCCGGCCAGGAACGAAGTGAGGCCGGCGCGGGCGCCGGACGACAGGTCGAGGCCGGGGATAGGCACATAGACCGACAGCGAGGTGATGTTGACGATGCGGCCGAAGCCGCGCGCCGCCATGCCGTCGATTACCGCCTGAACCAGCTCGACAGGGGTCACCATGTTCTGGGTGACGCCTTCGAGGATCTTTGCCCGGTCGAGCGCGCGGAAATCGCGAAACGGCGGACCGCCATTGTTGTTGACGAGGATGTCGGGATCGGGGCAGGCGGCAAGCAGCGCCTTCTGGACGTCGGGGTTGGATACGTCGCCGACAATCTCGGTCACCTTGACGCCGAATTTCTCGCGCAGCTCGGCGGCGGTTTTGGCCAGCACGTCGGCGTTGCGGCCGTTGACGACAAGATCGCAGCCTGCCTCCGCCAGCGCCATGGCGCAGCCGCGCCCCAAGCCTTTGCTCGAAGCGCAGACGATGGCCTTCTTGCCGCGAATGCCGAGATCCATGGTGATTTTCTCCTCTGATTGCCGCGGCAACCTATCCGGATGGCTGGACCAATCGCAACCGTCATACGGTTGTTGCATGAATCGGGGCATAGCCTCACCGAAAGCAACGGTGACAAATAATGTCCGGCGCAGAGCCCCGCACTTTCCGCAGCATGTTCATCTCCGACGTCCATCTCGGATCGAAGGCGGCGAAGGCCGAGTTCCTGATCGATTTCCTGCGCCATCACGATGCCGATATCATCTATCTCGTCGGCGACATCGTCGACGGCTGGCGCTTGAGACGGAGCTGGCATTGGCCGCAGAGCCACAATGACGTCGTCCAGAAGTTGCTGCGCAAGGCGCGCAAGGGCGCCAACATCACCTACATCGCCGGCAATCACGACGAGTTCGCGCGCCAATTCCAGGGCGTTCATTTCGGCGGCATTGTCGTGGCCGACCGCGCCATCCATGAGACCGCCGATGGCAAACGCTTTCTTGTCATCCATGGTGACCAGTTCGACACCGTCGTCCACAATGCGCGCTGGCTCGCCTATCTCGGCGACTATGCCTATGACGCGGCGATGCTGGTCAACCGCGTCATCACGCGCCTGCGCCAGGTGCTCGGCCTGCCTTACTGGTCGTTCTCGTCCTGGGCCAAAGTCAAAGTCAAGAAGGCGGTGAATTTCATCGGCTCGTTCCAGACCGTGCTGACCGAGGAGGCGCGCCGCTCGCATGTCGACGGCGTGATCTGCGGGCATATCCACCATGCCGCGATCGAAAGCTATGAGGATGTGCAATACATCAACACCGGCGATTGGGTGGAGAGCTGCACGGCGGTGGTCGAGCATTTTGACGGCCGGATGGAGATCTTGCACTGGGCGCATGTCCTGCCGGAGACTCCGGTCGGCAGCGAGGTGCTCGTGCCGATCGACATCAAGGGCAGGGCAGTCCAGGCGGCTTGACCAGACCCGGCTTCATCTCGCCTCAATCGGTTAGTCCAGCGGTTTCATCGACTTTTTGGCCGTGTTAAGCAGCGACAGGTGTGGCGAGCCGACCCGGCTGAATGCCGTGCCGACGGATCGCCTGTCAATGTCCTCGCTGCCGCCGCTTTCACCCGAACAGCTCGTCAAGCCACGCCATTTCGAACTGCGCATGAGCTTGATCTTCTTCACGCTTTTCGTGCCGCTCGGGACGCATGTGCCGTATTTCCCGCTGTGGCTGCAGGCGAAGGGGTTCCATGCCGAGCAGATAGCCGTGATCCTCGCCGCGCCGATGTTCCTGCGCGTGGCGACGACGCCTTTTCTTACCGCTCTGGCAGACAAAGCGAGCGACCGCGCCAATGTCTATGTTGCGCTGGTCGCCGCATCGTTGATCCTGTCCGCCGGCTACTTCCTCCCGCCGACCTACGCAATGGTACTTGCCGTATCCCTGGCGCTGACGGTCGTCTGGACGCCGCATTCGCCGATTGCCGATTCGCTCGCCCTTTCAGGTGTCCGCCGCTTCGGCTCGAATTACGCAAGCATGCGCAAATGGGGCTCGATCTCATATCTCTGCGCCAATCTCGCCGGCGGTTTCATCCTCTCGGCAAGCGGTGCCGAGGCTGTCCCGGTGATTATCTTCGCGGCGCTGTGTGCCGCGCTGGCCGCCGGACTGATCGCGCCGCGCCTCGGCCGTCCGCGCCGCGCCTCGCCGCTTTCGGCCGCCGATATGCAGCAATCGGCACCGAAACTCCTCAACCGGTACTTCCTCTATTTTTCGACGGGCGTCGGGGTCATCACCGCCAGCCACGCATTTCTCTACGGCTTCGTGTCGATCTACTGGAAGTCGATCGGCATCAGCGATTCGGTTGTCGGGCTGCTGTGGGGGTGGGGCGTCGTCGCCGAGATATGCATGTTTGTCGTCTTCACCCGAGCTTTCGCCTCCTTCTCGGTCGTGTCGATCATGCTGATTGCCGGGACAGGCGCTATCGTGCGCTGGATCGCGTTCCCTCTGATCTGGCCGCTTGGGCTTGGCGTTGGCGGGTTTTTCGCGATCCAGACACTGCACGCCGTTTCGGTGGCGCTGGTGCTGATCGGCCTGCAAAAGATGATCGGTGAGACAATCGCGGAAGAACGCACTGGGGCGGCGCAGGGCATCGCCTATTTCTCCAACGGCTTCTTCATGGCCGTGGCGACGCTCATTTCCGGTCCTCTTTACGACCGCTTCGGCGCGAATGGCTTCTTTGCGATGATCCCCATCGCCCTGACGGGCCTGGCGCTGATCGGGCTTGCGGCGCGTTCAGCCCCACAGCGCCGGCTCGGGCGGTGACACCAGCGAACCTTGGTAGACGAGACCGAGAACGCGGTCGCGGGCCAACAGCAACGGACCATCGAGATCGACGAAATCGGCACCCTGCGCCAACAGCACGGCCGGCGCCATCGCAAGCGATGTGCCGACCATGCAGCCGACCATGACGCCAAGACCCAGTTCGCGGGCGCGGTCGCGAAGCACGAGTGCTGCGGTCAGGCCACCCGATTTGTCGAGCTTGATGTTGATGGCGTCGTAGAGGCCGACAAGCGCGTCGAGGTCCTTCGCCTCGTGCACGCTTTCGTCGGCGCAGATCGGCACCGGATGCGCGATGTGGCGAAGAATACCGTCATGTCCCGCCGGCAGCGGCTGTTCGATCAAGGCGATACCGTGCTCGGCGGCAAAGGCGAGGTTTGCGACGATATTGCCGTCAGTCCAGCCCTCATTGGCGTCGAGAATGATTCGGCTGTCGGGTGCTGCCGCCGTCACTGCACGGATGCGGGCGATGTCGTTGTCGCCGCCGATCTTGACCTTGAGCAACGGGCGCTGGGCGTTGGCGCGGGCTTGCGCCGCCATCGCTTCCGGCTCGGCGAGCGACAATGTGTACGCCGTCTCGAGTGATCGTAACGGAACGGTTCGTATCGTATGCGCCACCGGTGTTCCGCTGATCTTCGCTTCCAGGTCCCAGAGCGCGCAGTCGATGGCGTTGCGTGCCGCACCGGCAGGCATGGCATCGAGCAGGGCGATGCGGCTGATGCCGTGCGCGATCTCGCTGCGCATCGCTTCGATCGCGTCGCGCACACCCTCCATGGTCTCGCCATAGCGCTTGTAAGGGACGCATTCGCCGCGCCCTGTATGGCCATTTTCGCTGACGGCGCAGGAAATCACCTCAGCTTCGGTCTTCGAGCCGCGCGAAATGGTGAATGTCCCGGCGATAGGAAAGCGCTCGGCCTCGACCGAAATGACACGCGCCATATTTTTCTGCTCCGGCTGTGCAACAAGGAGGATGTCGGCAAATCGACAGGTCGGCCCCGTCAGGCTAAACAGGACGCCATGTTGACCATCCGCAAACGCGACGCAAGCGGCCCTGCCAAGGAGCCCGACCACCAGCCGCGCATCGCGATCGGCGAGGAGGGCGGTGTTCTCGGCTGCGTTTTCTCGGGAACCTGGACGACACGCACAGTGGCGCTGGTCGACGCCGAGATGCGCAAGATCGAGAAGCGCGGCGGTTTCAAGACGCTGGCGCTAGACCTTTCACAAATCGAGAAGATGGACACTGCCGGGGCCTGGCTGATCGACCGCCTGGTCAGCAGCTTCGAAAAGAAGGGCGTCGAGATCACGACGCAGGGGCAAAGCGAGATCGCCTCGATCCTGCTTGGCGCCGTCGGTGATGCGGTTCGACGGGAGCCCGAATCAGGTCCGGCAAAGCCGCCCAACTTCATCATTCGCGGGCTCGAGGCGGTTGGCCGGCGTGTTTATGAGATGCGCGACGATTTCCTGGCCGCAATGAACATCCTCGGCGCCACGATACGCGGCTCGCAGATGAAGCTTGGCCGCGGCCATGGCGTCAATATGGCGGCGATCTTCAACCAGATCGATCGCATGGGCGTCGGCGCCATACCAGTGGTGGTGCTGATGTCGGCTATCGTTGGCGCAATCGTTGCCCAGCAAGGCGCCTATCAGCTCAGCTATTTCGGCGCCGACATCTTCGTCGTCGACCTGGTCGGCGTGCTGATCCTGCGCGAGCTCGGCGTGCTGATGACGGCGATCATGATCGCCGGCCGCTCCGGTAGCGCGATCACCGCCGAGATCGGCTCGATGAAGATGCGCGAGGAGGTCGATGCGCTGAAGGTCATTGGCCTCAATCCCATCGGCGTGCTGGTGTTTCCGCGGTTGGTCGCGCTGGTGATCGCACTGCCTTGCCTGACGATCATCGCCAACTTTGCCGCGCTGGGCGGCGGCATTCTGGCTGCGTGGCTCTACTCCGACATTGCACCGGCGGCGTTCATCGACCGGTTGCGTGTCGCCATCGATCTCAGCACCATCTTTGCCGGCCTGATCAAGGCGCCGTTCATGGCCATGATCATCGGCATAATTGCCTCGGTCGAGGGCATGAAGGTTGGCGGCAGCGCCGAATCACTTGGCCAGCATGTGACCGCCTCAGTGGTGAAGTCGATCTTCGTGGTCATTATCCTCGACGGGCTTTTCGCCATGTTCTATGCAGCGATCGAGTTCTGACATGGCGCTGCCGGGCACAAACACGACCAAGGTGGCCGAGAAAGCCAAAGAAGACGAGATCGTGCTGTCGGCGCACGACATCACGGTGTCGTTCGCCGACCAGGTCGTTCTCGACAAATTGACGCTCGATATCTGGCGCGGGGAGATTCTCGGCTTCGTCGGTGCCTCGGGTGCGGGCAAATCTGTTCTCTTGCGCACCATCCTTGGCTTGACGCGCAAGCAATCGGGAACAATCAAACTGTTCGGCGTCGACGTCGAGAAGGCAACTGAAAGGGAGCGCCTTCGCATCGACATGCGGCTTGGCGTGCTGTTCCAGCATGGCGCCCTTTTTTCGGCGCTGACGGTCCTCGAAAATGTCCAGGTGCCGATGCGCGAATATCTCGATTTGCCGAAGAAGCTGATGGACGAACTTGCCATGCTCAAGGTCGAGCTGGTCGGATTGCCTCCGGATGCGGCGCAGAAATTCCCCTCTGAGCTCTCCGGCGGCATGATCAAGCGTGCCGCCTTGGCGCGCGCCCTGGCGCTCGATCCAGATATCGTTTTCCTCGACGAGCCGACGTCCGGGCTCGATCCGATCAGTGCGGCTGAGTTCGACGAATTGGTCGTCAAGCTGCGCGATACGATGGATTTGACCGTGTATATGGTCACGCACGACCTCGACACGCTGTTTACGGCGTGCGACCGCGTGGCGGTGCTTGGCAACAAGAAAGTGCTGGTCGAGGGCACGATCGACGACATGCTCAGGAGCGAGGAACCCTGGGTAAAATCCTATTTCCGCGGAAAACGCGCCCGGCAACTTGATCTTGCGACGCGCGCATAGCCATAAGTGAGCGATGGAAACCAGGGCCAACTACGTCATTGTCGGCATTTTCACGCTGGCCGCGATCCTCGCGGCTTTCGCTTTCGTCTATTGGACGGCGGCAATCGGCGAAAAGGGTGAGACGACGGTGCTGCGCGTGCGCATTCCAGGCTCCGCTTCGGGGCTTGGCCGTGGCAGCTTCGTGCTGTTCAATGGCGTTAAAGTCGGCGACGTGCGTCGTGTCTATATCGACGTCGACAATCCGACCGCTGCTATCGCCGACACCGAAATAGATCGGAATACGCCTATCACCAAGTCGACTCAGGCCGATATCGGGCTTGCCGGCCTCACCGGCCAGGCCAATATCGAGCTCAAGGGCGCCGATCCCAAGGAGCCAAAACTCCTCGACGAGGCGGAAAAGGAAGGCCGTGTCGCCGAGATCGTTGCCAACCCGTCGGCGGTCACCAACCTGCTGCAGACGGCGCAGAACATCTTCACCCGTGCCGACAAGGTCCTTTCGGAGCTCGAAGGCTTCACCAAGGATGTTCGCGGTCCGCTGACGCAGACCGTCGCCAATGTCCAGACGTTTTCCGATGCACTGGCCAGGAATGCGGACGGCGTCGACAAGTTCCTGGCCAGCGTCAGCTCGCTGGCGGACGAACTGAAGGGTGTTTCGGGCAAGCTCGACGGCACCCTGAAGGCGGCGGAAGGGCTACTCAACGCCGTCGACAAGGACCAGATCAAGAGCATCGTCGCCAACGTCGACACGGTCACTGCCAACCTCAAGGAAACCAGCAAGCAGTTCGACACCGTCATCAAGAACGTCGACACCGCGGTCGGCTCGATCAACGACTTCGCCCAGAAGACGCAAGGCACGCTGGCCAAGGTCGACGGCGTTCTCGACGGCATCGATCCGGCTGAGGTTCGCACCGCGCTGGCCAATATCCAGAAGGCCAGCGAAAATGCCAACGAGGCTGCCGCCGACATTGCCAAGGTGACCAACAAGTTCGCCAACCGAGCCGACGACATCGATGAAACCATCAAAGACGCGCACCAGCTCGCAGGACGCCTCAACGATGCCTCGGTGCGAGTCGACGGCATCCTTGCCAAGGTCGACAAACTGCTCGGCTCCGGCCAGGCCGACGGCGTCATGGCCGACGCCCGGGCGACGCTGAAATCGTTCAAGCAGGTCGCCGATACGCTGAACGCCCGTCTCGGTACCATCACCGACAATCTGGCGCGATTCTCGGGACAGGGGCTGCAAAACGTCGAAGCGCTGGTCCAGGACAGCCGTCGTTCGATCAACCGCATCGAAGAGGCGGTAACCGATCTCAGCCGCAACCCACAGCGGATCCTGTCCGGCGGCGAGGGCGAGGTCCGGCAGTTCGACGGCAGGGTGCGCCGTTGACTTCGATCCCCGACCACAGCAAGAACATAGCTTGCAGATGCGCGTTGTTTCCACGATCCGGGGGGGATCGCGTTTGAAGTCGATCAGCTCAGGCAGCATCACATCGGGTGGGTCTAAGGTTTGGGCGGTGTTGCTGGCGCTTTCGCTAGCAAGCTGTGCGGCCTTGCCGGGCGGCGGACCGGCGCCGCTGGATACGTTCGAGCTTTCGGCGCCGTCGCTGGAAGCGCGTGCCCGCAGCCGTCGCCAGATACTCATCGCCCAGCCGTCGGCGCTCAAGGCGCTGGATAGCCAGAACATCGTCATCAAGCCATCGCCGCGATCGATCCAGTATCTCAAGGGCGCGCAATGGGCCGACCGGCTGCCCATGATCGTACAGGCGCGGCTGGCAGAGACGTTCCAGCGCTCGGGCAGCTTCACCGGCGTCGGCAAGCCAGGCGAGGGGCTGGCGATCGACTATCAGGTGATCGTCGAGATCCGCTCGTTCGAGGTGCGTGTCGATGGCGGCCAACATGCCGAGGTCGAGCTGTTCGTGCGCCTGTTGAACGACCGCAACGGTGAAGTGCGCGCTTCGAAGACGTTTAGCGCCATCGCGCCCGTTTCGGGCGGCGGCAACCAGGCCTATGTCGGCGCGCTCGACGCCGCGTTCGGCGATGCGGCCGGGCAAATCGTCCGCTGGACCGATACGGTGATCTGACGCGGCCGGAACTGCCGGGCGCAGCTAGGATCAAACTCAATCATCTGACTGCCGCCAATGGCCGAGATGGGCGGTAAGTTTCCGTTCGGCTCATCTGCCAGGACGAGCACGTTGCGCCAAAAGAAGGCGAAGGCGTTGTGCGTCGGCTAGCGAGCTTCGTAACAGTTGCTCAACCGGACACGACAAGTGCCGACGGTCCAACTGATCGCTGATGGTTAATACGTCCTGGCCATGCTAAAATTTGACGCCCCCGACGTGGCCAAATCGGGGAATTGCGACCAGGTTACGACGCGGGAGGTCGATGGACAAACCACGAACAGACCACAGGGAGGAAGCAATGTTTCGGACACTAACTCATCTTGCATTCTTGACAGCGTCGATTGTTGCCCTGCCATCTTACGCGGCCATGGCCGACGACACACAGATTGCGCGCGGCGAATATCTGGCTACGATTGCCGGCTGCAGCGACTGCCACACACCCGGTTACTTCTTCGGGAAGCCGGACATGTCGCGCTTTCTTGGCGGTTCAGATGTGGGCTTCGAGATTCCTGGTCTTGGTGTCTTTGTCGCCCGCAATATCACGCCTGACAAGGAGACCGGTATCGGAAGCTGGACCCCGGAGCAGATCGTCACCGCGATCCAGACCGGCGAACGGCCGGACGGCCGCATGCTGGCGCCGATCATGCCTTGGCGCGATTTTGCGCATCTCACCGCGGATGACGCCATGGCGATCGCGGCATTCCTCCAAAGTGTGAAGCCGGTCAGCCATCAGGTTCCCGGCCCGTTCAAACCCGGGGAAACGGTGTCGGCTTTCATGATGCGGATTATGCCGCCGGGGGAAGCCGCAGCCGCTGCAACGAAGTAGGGCGGCTTTGATCGGAACGAGATTTCTCGCCGAATAGTGGGTGAATGTACCGCCTTGGAGATGGTGAGGCCGATATCGGAACGGCAGAAATGGGTCGAACTCGGTCGTTCAGAGTGTTTGGTTTTTGACCCTAGAGCATTCTGCCCAATGGTGTTACTTGGCACCGCAGAAATGCGGCTAAACAACAGATAGAGCAGGATGCCTCGTTCATTTGAACGCATCCTGGGCTGTCGCTTCATGTGTTGATAGGATGAAGATCGGCACGGCGCGAAAAAGGCGGGAAATTCCCGCCTTTTTCATGCTCCATTGTCGCCTGATCAATGCAGGCGGCCGCTGGCGTGGGCCAGCATGGTGTAGACCTTGCCGGTATCCGAGGTCAGGTAGGTCTGCGCCATGATGTTGTCGCGGTCGTTGCGCGACACGTCCTTGAGCAGCTTTTCGAAATCGTCGCAGTAACGATCGACAGCTGCGCGGAACTCCGCCTCCGACTGATATTTGCGGCGGATTTCGTCGAACGTCTGCTGGCCCTTCAGCGTGTAAAGTCGGCGCGTGAAGACGTCGCGCTCGCCGCGCCGGTAGCGGTTCCACAGCTCGATCGAGGCATCGTGATCGATGGCGCGTGCGATATCGACCGAGAGCGAGTTCAGCGATTCCACGACATGAAGCGGCGAACGCGCGGCGGGAGCCGGGCGCGGCGCTTCGGCGGGCGCTGCCGGCTTGGCGTCGTCTTCGCGCGATGCACCGGTCAGGAGGTCACGCACCCAACCGCCCTGCGGCGTGCGGCCGTTGGGGTCGCGCTGGCGCGGCGCTTGGTCTGCGGGACGTTCGAGGTCGAGCGTACCGCGCAGCGCCGTCTCGCCCGCAGGTGCCTGCGGTGCACGGCGCTGTTCGGGAGCCGGAGCCGGGCGACGTGGCGGTTCGGCGGCGCGTGCGGCAGGCGCTTGCGGCGCCGGACGCAGGTTGCGCTGTTCCGAACTGTCGGTGCCGCGCCCAGATTTGGCAACGATTTCAGAAAGCTCCTTCAGCGCGTTGATCTGCTCGGAAACGGCACGGCGGATAGCCGTGGTGGATTCCTTTGCCTCTTCCGGCATCTCGATGACGCCCTTCTTGAGCTCGGCGCGGGTGAGGTCGAGCTCGCTCTTGATCGAGCCGGCGGTACGCCGCATCTCCTCGGTCGCATCGGCAAATCGCTTGGTGGCCGAATCGACTACTTCGGAAATCGCGGTACGGATCTTGTCGGCGGATTCCAGCGTCTTGCCTTCGGCGTTCTGCAGTGTCTGTCCGACCAGATTCTCGAACGAGCGCATGACCCTTTCGAGATCTTCCGATTTCTTGACAAGGCCGACGGCGAGGTCCTCCAGCGACGATTGCCTTTCGAGCGTGTGCTCGAGATTGCTCTGGGCCGAGCTCAACAGGTCCGAGGCACTGGAAAGCAACCGGCTGTGCTCGTCGAACTTGGTGGCGATTGAAGCAACCTCGCGCAAGGTCGACGACGACAGCTCGGTGAGCCGCGTCGTGTTCGAATCGACCAGGCGCGCCGAACTGGCGAAGGTCTGCGCGGTCTTTTCCGTGGTCGCGGCGAAGCTTTGCGTGCTGCCGGTCAGGCGTTCGTCGACCTGGCCGAGATTGGTCGCGGCCTGCTCGATCAACTGACCGAGCTGCGAGCTGGAGGTGGTCATGCGGCCGATGAGGTCGGCAACGCTGTCGGCAAGCGTCGAGCGCGCACCTTCGACGGCCGACAGGGTTTCGGCCGTACGGCTGGCGAGGGCGTCGACGAGGGCAGCGTTTTGAGTGCGCAGCTTCTCGGTCGCACGTTCGGTGACCTCTTCCATGCTCTTTTGCAGCTCGGAGCCGCCCTGGGCGAAGCGCTCGACCAGAGGCCGTGCCGTCTCGTCCAGGATTTTCGATATTTCGGCCGAACGTGCCGCAAGCATCGTACTGAGCTCGCGAGTATTGGCACCGATGGTCTTTGCAGCGTCGTTGGTGCTCTGGCCGATATGCTGGCCGACCGCGGTGAAGGTTTCGGCGATCGTGTTGGCACGCGAGACCAGCTGCGCCTCGGCATTCGAAACCTGTTCGTTGAGCTTTTGGCCCATTGTCTCGGCGGAGTAGGCGAGGCGGTTCTCGACGCTGGCGACCTGCTCCTCGACGCGGGCGGCTGTAACAGCAGCACTCGATGCCAGGCGTTCGTCGGCACCGGCAAGCACCTGCTCGATTTCACGGGCATGGACGGCGAGTTCCTGGCCAGTCTGCCTGGCGCGTTCGGCAACCCGTTGCTCGGTGCTGGTGAAGGCGCCGACAATGGTGTCGGCGTGTTCGCCGATGGCGGTGCTGCTGTCGGCAATGCGGGACACCAGACGATGATCCGCCTCCTCGAAGATGCGGCCGATCTCGGACGCACGGGCCGAAAGTGCCTCGGAGCCTTCGGCAATGCGGGAAATAAGTTGTTGGTCGGCGGCATCGAAAATGCGACCCAGATCCGAGGCGCGTGCCGCGAGCGCTTCGGCGGATTCGCCGATGCGCACGCCCAGCCGCTCGTCGGCTGTTTCGAAATTGCGCAGGATGTCGCCGGCACGTGCGGCCAGCGACTGGGCCGTTTCGATGGCGCGAGAGACCAGCCTGTGGTCCGCCGCGTCGAAGGTGCCGGCAATCTCACTTGCTCTGGCTGCCAGCTGATCGGCCGTCTCCTGGGCACGCGCGAGCAAGGTGTTCGACGTGTCGTCGACGCGGGCAATCAGTGCGCTCGACGTATCCTCGGCGCGGGCGGCGAGGCGACGATCCGCCTCTTCAAAGGTGCGGGCGATGTCCTCCGCCCTGGCGAGCAGGGCCGCCGAGGTCTGCTCGGCGCGCTCGGCGATCTTGCGGTCGGCATCGCTGAATGCGGCGCCCGCCTGCTCATGCAGTGCGCTGGTGACTTCCATGACTTTTTCGCGCAGCGCCCCGGCGACGAAGACCGCGCTTCTTTCGAGCACACTGCGAACGTTGTCGACACCCGTCGACAGCGCCCGCTCCATGGTGCTGGCGCGCTCCTCGATGACGCCTGTCTGCCGGCTGAACACCTGCTCGATCTTTTCTACGTCGGCAGCGATTGCATCGGAGATGTCGGTGCTCCTGGCGGCGATCTGGTCGATATGGCCGGACAGCGAACGGTCGACATCCTTGCGCGTTTCGGCGAGCCTGGAGAGATCGTCCTGCAATGCGCGGGTCAGCATGTCGCGGCCCTCGCTCAGCTTGCCGACATGACCGGCGACGATCTCGTCGACCTCGCTGCGGCTCATTGCAAGCCTTTCCAGATCGGCTTCCAACGCGCGCCTGAGGATGTCGCGGCCTTCCGCCAGTTTCTCGACCTGGCCGGCAACCAGCCCATCGATGCTCGAGCGGCTTTCGGCCAGCTTGGCGAGATCGTCCTCGAGCGCCTTCGACAGCGTCGAGCGGTCCTGGACAAGCTTCTCTGCGTGGGTTGCGACAAGGTTGTTGACATTGCCGAGATCGGCTTCCAGGGCACGCGAAAACTGTGCGCGATTGTCGGTCAATAGCTGCGACTGGTCGGCGATGGCGCCCCTGATCGTGCTGAGATCGGCCTCCAAGGCCCGCTTGAGGATGTCGCGGCCTTCGGCCAGTTTCTCGACCTGGCCGGAAACCAGTCCGTCGATGCTCGAGCGGCTTTCGGCCAGCTTGGCAAGGTCGTCTTCGAGCGCCTTGGTCAAGGTTGAGCGATCTTCCGCCAGTTTCTCGGACTGCCCCGCAATAACATCCTTGATGGTGTTGAGATCGGCCTCCAAAGCGCGCTTGAGAATGTCACGGCCTTCGGCCAGTTTCTCGACTTGGCCGGAAACCAGTCCGTCGATGCTCGAGCGGCTCTCGGCCAGCTTGGCAAGATCGTCTTCCAGCGCGCGCTTGAGGATGTCGCGACCCTCGGCCAGCTTCTCGACCTGGCCGGAGACCAGCCCGTCGATGCTCGACCGGCTCTCTGCCAGCCTGGCGAGATCGTCCTCGAGCGCCTTCGAAAGGGCCGAACGGTCCTCGGCGAGCTTGTTCATATGATCGGAGACGACGCCCCGCACGGCCTCGAGATCGGTCTCCAGTGCCCGCGACAGCTGACCGCGATCCTCCGCCAGCTTCTCGGATTGACTGGCGATGACGCCCTTGACGGTGCTCAGATCGGCTTCGAGCGCGCGCTTGAGGATGTCGCGGCCTTCGGCCAGCTTTTCGACCTGTCCGGCAACCATCACATCGATGCTCGAGCGGCTTTCGGCCAATTTGACGAGATCGTCTTCGAGCGCCTTTGAAAGGGTCGAACGGTCCTCTGTGAGCTTGTTCATGTGATCGGAGACAACGCCCCGCACAGTCTCCAGGTCGCTCTCCAGTGCCCGTGACAACTGGCCACGGTCTTCCGCCAGCTTTTCAGACTGGCTGGCGATGACGCCCTTGATCGCGTTCAGGTCCGATTCAAGCGCGCGCTTGAGGATGTCGCGGCCTTCGGCCAGCTTCTCGACCTGGCCGGCAACCAGCCCATCGATGCTCGACCGGCTTTCGGCCAGCTTGGCAAGATCGTCTTCAAGCGTCTTCGAAAGCAGGCTGCGGTCATCGGCGAGCCTGCCAGAATGATCGGCGATCAGGCTCCTGATGTCGGACAGGTCGTTATCGAGCGACTGGGAAAGGCCGCTGCGGTCTTGCGCCAATTTCGCCGAATGCGCCTCGATGAGGCCATTGATGCCGGCGATGTCGGCTTCCAGCGCACTGGCGAGTATGGCGCGGCCCTCGGCGATCTTTTCGACTTGACCGGCGACTAGGCCGTCGATGCCGGCGCGACTCTCTGCCAGCTTGCCGAGGTCGGCCTCCAGCGCGCGCGAAAGGATGCTGCGGCCTTCGGCGAGCTTGCCGACGTGCCCGGCAACCATTTCATCAATCATCGTACGAGCTTGCACGAGTTTTCCAGAGTCTTCGTTCAAGGCCTGGGCAAGCCTGTTGCGACCCTCTTCAAGGCTTTCGAGATGGCTGCCCAGCGAAGCGTCGATCGCTGCGCGCGATTCGTTGACCTTGCGCAGATCCTCCTCAAGGGCGCGCGAGATAAGGCTGCGGCCTTCGGCAAGCTTCTGCACCTGGTTGGCCACCGCTGCGTCGATTTCGGCGCGACCCTCGGCGAACTTCGCCAGATCGGCCTGCATTGCCGCCGCCATCCGGTCGCGGCTTTCGGAAAGCTTGTGGCTGTGGTTTTCGACGGCTTCCTCGATGCCGGCGCGAGCCTCGGCAAGCCGCTGGATGTCCGTATCGAACGAACGCGATACGACATGGCGTGCCGCCTCCATGCGCCCGGCTAAATCGCCGGCGCGGGCCTCAAGCATCGTCGAGGTCGATGAAATGATGTCGGCCATGTCGGCGCCGATCTGGGTCTTGCCCTGATCAATCATCGCCGACAGCGTCTCCTTGCTGTCCTGGAAGGTGTGGGCGATTTCGCGCGCGCGCTCGACCAGCGTCTCGTTGATCTGGCGTGCGCGAGCCTCCAGCGCGGCGTTGAGCTTCTGCGTACCGGTGTCGAGCGCCTCGGCGCGGGTCTGGAACTCGCTGATAAGCGCCTGGCCACGTTCGGCAAGCGTCCGCTCGATGCCGTTGAGGCTGGCTTCGAATTCGGAATTAAGTGTGCGGGCGGCACCGCCGAGCAGCGACACCATGCCGCTCGTGCGGTCGTCGAGCAGGTCGGTCAGCGACCGCGTCAGGCCATCGGTGGTGTCCGTCAGCTTGGCGATGCGGGTGTCGAGCAGGCTGGCGAAGGCCTCGCCCGACGTCGACAGCCGATCGGTGATCGATTCGAGCCGGCCTTCCACCGAATCGAAGATCGACATCGAGCTTCCGTTGATCCTGTCGATCAGCGTGTCGCCGGATTCGTTGATCGTCATCGACAGCTTGGTCGAGGCGTTGAGAATGCTGTCGCGAATGATATCGCTGGCGGCGTTGATCTCGTCTTTCAGCGTCTCATGGGCGCCGGTGATCGAGGCGCGCACGCGCTCGGCATGGGTGACGACCGCTTCGCGCTCGCTGCCCAGCCCGTCGACCAGCGAGCGGATGCGCGACTCGTTCTCCGAATAGGAGCGCTCGATCTGGTTCACCTCGCTGTGAACCAGCGTTTCAAGCTCGACAGCACGCGCAAGCGTGCGTTCGATGCCTTCGCCCATGGCCGCCACCTCGCGGCGAACCGCTTGGCCGATCATCATGACGCGATCCTGGGCAAGATTTTCCGGCTCGGCCAGACGGAAGGCCACCTCGGTCATCGACTGCGCGGCAAGGCGCATCTCCTGAGCGCGGCGAATCATCACTGCGAATGCCCAGAACAGGATGACGGGCACGATTGCCGCAACCGCCAGGCCGATCAGCTCGGGACGGGCGAAAAACTGATCGAAGGTGCGGATGTTCCAGATGCCAGGTCCGAACAACAGGTTCGCAAGGCCACCAGCGCCGGCGATCCAGGCCAGCGAAACGAAAGCCACGACCCAATAGATCGTGTTCGAGGCGCGCCGATTGAGGGTGTGCAGGAGCGTCTTATAGTCTTTTTGACGATCGTCGTTGGCCGGCGAGAAAGCTGCCGGCTGCGAGCCATTGCGCGTTGCGACAGGACGCAACTCAGCCGGCTTGGCTTTTGGCGCGGGATTTGCGTTCTGGCTTTGATTGGCGACAGGTGCCGCGTTCTGGGTCTGGTCCGGGGCCGGCGGTTCGTTCTGGCTGCGACCTTCGCGTGCCAGCTCTTCGGCGGCTTGCGATATTTGCGCTTCCAGATCTTCCATGGATGCCGCCATGTCGAAGTCGCCGCCGGCATCGCCGCTCAGATCGATATCAAGTGCCTTTTCGAGTTCCCTGGCTACGTCGCTGTCGAGCGTTCTTGTCGTCGTTGGTTTCTTCGCCATGCCTTCGCTACCCTGTACAAGCTGCGGCGGGACTTATGGTTCTGCTTATTGATTCTGCCTAGCGTGTCCCGCGCAGGAGGCTGAAAATGGACCTGTCGTATCGTAATGACACAGCCGGGTAAAGAAAACATGCATTCCGGCCGATACGTAAAACTTTAAATATAAGGTTAACACAGCCGTGATTCCGGCGCCGTTATCGCGACATTTTTCCGGGCCAATCATTAACCCGTTGTCCACCGGATACGCCTAGTTTTTGCGGCGGTCGAAGAACGGAGTCTCAAAGTGATACGTGGCGAAAACGGCATTGCCTTCTCGATGCCAGGCGGCGACGTGTCGGGGACAGCCGGGGCGCGGCCGATCGACCTGGCGCATCTTGCGCGCCAGACGATGGGCGATCGGAGCCTCGAGCAGGAGGTGCTGGCTCTATTCGTGCAGCAGGCGCTGTCGGTGCGCGACAAGATCGTCGATGCGGATGTTAGGCAGCGGCTGTTATTGGCACACGGGCTCAAAGGCTCGGCGCGCGGGGTCGGCGCCTTTGCCATTGCCGATTGCGCCAGCGCGATCGAATGCCGGCCCGAAGACGCCAGCACGCTGAAGCGGCTTGGCTCGCTGATCGAAGAAGTGCGGGATTTCGTCGCCGCCATCAGCCGATAGGACTTATCTCCAAAACGCCACGCAGCGGCGCTTTCGCGCCGCAGTTGACTTGTCCGCCAGAGTGATTATGTCGGCTCAGACTCCCTTCAGGTGACAAATGACCAAGCTGACCTTCATCGCCCATGACGGCACGCATTTTGACGTGGATGCCGAAAACGGCTCGACCGTCATGGAAAATGCGATCCGCAATGCGGTGCCGGGAATAGAAGCGGAATGCGGCGGCGCCTGCGCCTGCGCGACCTGCCATGTTTATGTCGACGAAGCCTGGACGGCGGAGGTCGGCGAGCCGGAAGCCATGGAAGAGGACATGCTGGATTTCGCCTACGAGGTCCAGCCGAATTCGCGGCTGTCATGCCAGATCAAGGTGCGCGACGCCCTCGACGGGCTGATCGTGCGCGTGCCGGCCCGCCAGGGCTGAAGCCGATTTTTGCCGCTGCCGCTTGGCAGCGGGCCAATGGTCATGCAGTGTCGCGCGTTTTCCCATAAAGGCGCATCCTTCATGACCGCTATCACCAAGACAGACGTACTCATTGTCGGGGCAGGGCCTGTCGGCCTTTTTGCCGTATTCGAGCTCGGCCTCTTCGACATGAAGTGCCATCTGATCGACATACTCGACCGGCCCGGCGGGCAATGCGCCGAACTCTACCCGGAAAAGCCGATCTACGACATTCCGGGCTGGCCCTCGATCTCGGCGCAAGGTCTGGTCGACAAGCTGCTTGAGCAGATCGCGCCGTTCAAGCCCGAATTCACCTATAACCGCATGGTTTCGAGCCTGGAAAGACTGGAGGACGGCAGCTTCCGCGTCACTTCCGACGAAAACGAGGTGTTCGAAGCCAAAATTGTTGTGATCGCCGCCGGCGGCGGCTCTTTCCAGCCGAAGCGGCCGCCGATTCCGGGCATCGAACCCTATGAAGGCAAGAGCGTGTTCTACTCGGTGCGCCGGATGGAGGACTTTCGCGGCCATGACCTCGTCATCGTCGGCGGCGGCGATTCGGCGCTCGACTGGACGCTGAATCTGCAGCCGGTAGCCAAGAGCGTGACACTGGTGCACCGGCGGCCCGAATTCCGTGCAGCGCCCGACAGCGTCAACAAGATGTATGCCATGCAGGAGATGAAGCAGCTGGAATTCCAGGTCGGACAGGTGACCGGCCTGACCGGTGCCGACGGCCAGCTCGCCTCCGCCATCATCAGGGGGCCGGAGGGCGATATCGAAGTGCCGTGTACGCGGATGCTGCCATTCTTCGGCCTGACGATGAAGCTCGGCCCAATCGCCGAATGGGGCCTCAACCTTTACGAGAACCTGATCCCGGTCGACACCGAAAAATTCCAGACGTCGGTGCCCGGTATCTTCGCCGTCGGCGACATCAACTGGTACCCCGGCAAGCTGAAGCTGATCCTGTCGGGCTTCCACGAGGTCGCCTTGATGGCGCAGGCAGCCAAGCGCATCGTCAGCCCCGGCGAGCGCATCGTGTTCCAGTATACGACCTCGTCGACCAGTCTGCAGAAGAAGCTCGGCGTGGTCGGCTGAACCTCGCCATATTTTCGTCAGGCCGGTCTACTCCGCCAGGGCGGGGGCCACAGCCTCTGCATGGCCGCGCAGCGTTTTTTCCGGCATCAGCCTGAGCGTGATGAGCGACAACAGCAAGATCGCGGCCGCGGCAAGAAAGATCATCACGAACGGCATTGCCGAGGCGACATGGCCTGCCGGCTGCGTGCCTTCGCTGGCCAGCGGCAGGCCGTAGCCAAGGGCGACGGCACCAAGCATGGCGACGCCAAGCGCGCTGCCCAGCGAGCGCAGGAAGGTGAGCACGCCGGTCGCCACGCCAAGGTGCATGCGATCGACGGCGTTCTGGACCGAGACGGTGGCAACCGGAAAGGTCGTGCCTGTGCCCAGCCCTATGCAGGTCGTCAGCACCTCGACGACCAATAGTGAGGCATGCCCGGCGACCAGGCTGAGCACGCCGAGGCACAGAATCGAGAAAACAGTTCCGATCATGGCAATGCGCTTATAGTGGAAAAAGCGCGGGATCATTCGCGCGCTGAATGTCGCACCGGCCACCGTGCCGAGCATCAGCCCAAGCAATGCGGTGCCCGATTCGCTGACCGACAGGCCGACGACCGATTGCAGGTAGACCGGCAGATAGACCGACAAGCCGACATTGGCGGCCTGCAGCAGGAACATCGACAGCGTGCCGGCGAGAACGATCGGATTGCCGAGCACTTCGAGCGAGATCAGCGGTTCGGCCGCGCGCATCAGCCGCAGCGCGAACGCGCTCCAGAACACCGCCGAGCAGGCGAGCAGTCCAAAGATTTCAGGCGACAGCCACGGATACTCGCTGCCGCCCCAATTCAAGGCAAGTAGCAGCAGCGAGGTGGCCGCGACCAGAAGCAGCGCGCCGAGGCCGTCGATGCGGTGATGTTTTGCGGCGATCGGCAGCTTCTTGAGCGGGTTGTTGATGATCGCCATCGCCAGTAGGCCGAGCGGAATGTTGATCCAGAAGATCAGCGACCAATGCAGATGTTCGGCGAAGGTGCCGCCGAGCAGCGGCCCGGCGATGCTGGCGACGGCCCAGGTGCCCGAGATCCAGGCGGCGTAGCGGGCCCGCTCGCGCGGCGGCACGAGGTCGCCGATCACCGTCTGCGTCAGGGCGAACAGACCGCCGCCTCCAGCGCCCTGGATCGCCCGGCCGACAACCAGGACCAGCATGTTGGGCGCCGTGGCGCTAACCAGCGACCCGGCGAGAAAGATCAGGATTGCAGCATAGACGGTCGGCCGGCGACCATAAATGTCGGAGATCTTGCCGTAGAGCGGCGCCACGGCGGTCGCGGTCAGAAGATAGCCGGTCACGATCCATGGCAGATATTCGGCGTGCCCGAGCAGACGTGCCATCGTCGGCATCGCCGGCGCGACGATGGTCTGGTCGAGCGCCGCCAGCAGCATCGACAAAAGCACGCCGCCGATGATGGCGTTTTTTTCGGTTTCGGTCAGCGGCGCGCTGGTTTCCACCATCGCTTGCTTGTCGACAGCCTGGTCCATATCTGTTCATCCATTATGCCTGCGTGCACTTCCGCGACGGGCTGGGAAGCATCCAGTACGCCGATTGGCGTTTGCCGGAGGCTGATCCCTGCGAACCTGGCATATGTCGTTCGCTATAGGCCGATTTCGACAGCGGCTCGAAAGTTTTCCGAAGCTGGCACTATGTTTCGGCAAAATTGGCTTTGTCCAACGACGCGGAGATCAGCCGGGTGCGAGCCGGCCGTTCTCAATGCGCTCGATGCGATAGTGCAGAAGCCGCAGGATGCGGCTTTGGAAATTGACGCTTTCCACACGATCGAAGCGCATCTGCTCCTGGTCGTGCTTGGCGAGCATGGCCGCCGTGATTTTCGCGGCCTTGGCTTTGGCCAGTTCGCAGGTGTTTTCCGGGTAGCTCGCCTTCAAGGCGTCTTCGAGTTCGCGGCCATGGTTTTTGGCAATCTCGACGTGGCGTTCCTCATGGCGCTTGATGTCGGCGGACAACGTATCCCAGAACAGCCTGACGCCGGCATCGGCTTTGCGCGGGCGGCGCCACTCGGGAAGGATCACCTTGACCTTGACGGTGACGACAGCGTCGGCAATCCAGCACGAGCCCGGCTTTTGCGCATAGCTGACGCGGGTGGTGAACGCCATCTGGGTGGCGCCCGGATGCCGCGACCCGGTGCTTCTCACCTGAGGCCCGAGTTTCGACAGCTGGGTCTCGATGTCGTCGAGCGTCCTGCCGCCGATCGGGAAATAACTATATGTCTTGACGAGAGTTGCGGCGCCGGCCGGGAATGCGGTCAGAGCGAGCATCAGGGCGCAGAGGAGGGATCGTTTCATCGTGTTGCCTCTTTGCCCACCTTGCTTTACCGCCGTCTCCGGCGCAACGGAATTGATCCCTAGCCACGCCGCGGGATCGAACATGGTTGATGGGCAATGATGACAGGGCGATGGCAGTTGGCGCACGGACGCCATCTCGACCTTGGCGGCAAGGCCGTGGTTGTCGGCATCCTCAACATCACGCCGGACAGTTTTTCGGACGGCGGCCTGTTCGACGCCCCGGAAAAAGCGGTGGCCCAGGCGCGCCGCATGGTGGAGGAGGGCGCCTCCGTCATCGACATCGGCGGAGAATCGACACGTCCCGGGGCGTCTGCGGTCTCCGCAAAGGAAGAGCAGGCCCGCATATTGCCGGTCATCGAGGCGCTCGCGACGTCTGGCGGAACGCTGATCTCGGTCGATACCTATCGCGAGGACACGGCCCGGCTTGCCGTCCAAGCCGGCGCACATATCGTCAATGACGTCTGGGGCCTGCAGCGCGAACCGGGCATTGCCCGCGTCGCGGCCGAAACCGGCGCCGGCCTTGTCGCCATGCACACGGGTCGGGACCGGCAGAAACTGCCCGACGTGATTGCCGATCAGCTCTTCTTCCTCAGGAAGTCACTGGAAATCGCGCGGCGGAGCGGTGTTGCCGACGATCATATCGTGCTCGATCCGGGCTTCGGCTTCGCCAAGGAGACGGCAGCGGAAAATCTTGACCTGATGGCACGGTTTTCCGAACTTCATGCGCTGGGTTTTCCACTGATGGCCGGCACATCGCGAAAGCGCTTTATCGGCACCGTCACCGGCCGCGACGCAGCCGCAAGAGGTGCCGGGACCGCGGCCACCAGCGTCATCCTGAGGCTCAAAGGCGCGCATCTCTTTCGCGTCCACGATGTCGCAATCAACGTGGACGCGTTGGCCATCGCCGATGCTATGCTGGCACGTGAGATCGGGGAAAGCTGAGCCATGTATGTCATCCGCATGAAGAACTGCGCCTTCTTTGCCCGGCACGGTGTGCTCGACGAAGAAGAGACGCTCGGCCAGCGCTTTTATGTCGATGCGGCGCTCACGGTGGATCCCGGGCGAGCGCTGGTCGAGGATTCCATCGAGGACACCGTCAATTACGGCATCGCTTTTGCTGTCATCGAGAAGATCATTACCGGCGAACGGCGCTTTCTGATCGAAGCGCTGGCGCTCGAAGTGGCGAGGGCGCTGACGGCGCGGTTTCCGCAGATCAAAAAGGCCGAGATTACCGTGCGCAAGCCGAACGCCCCGGTGCCGGGTGTGCTCGATCATGTCGAGGTGACCGTTGTCTGGCCAGAATAGTAACAACAACAACACCGTCTATCTCAGCCTTGGCGGCAATCTCGGTGATCCGGCGAAGTCGATGGCTGCGGCACTGGGCATTCTGGATGCCAACGAGAGCACGCGCGTCGTTGCCGTTTCGTCGCTCTACCGCACGCCGCCCTGGGGCAAGCTCGATCAGCCGGATTTCCTCAACGCGGCGGCCGAAATCTCGACCGCGCTCGCGCCGCGGGCTTTGCTCGACCTTTGCCTCGACGCCGAGCGAAAACTGAAGCGGGTGCGCGAGGAACGCTGGGGTCCGCGCCTGATCGATATCGACATTCTGGTGTTCGGCGACCGCATCATCCACGAGACCGGACTGGAGGTGCCGCATCCGCGCATGCTGGAGCGCGCCTTCGTGCTGGCACCGCTGGCAGAAATTGCGCCGGAGCTTGTGGTCGACGGCAAGAGCGTGTCGGAGCGGCTAGCCGCCGTCGACACATCGGGCATTGAACGGCTGCCGTCGGGCCGCGATTGGTGGAAGGCTTGACGCTGCCGCCATCGATGGCCGAAGTCAGCCGGAAAACCCACCTCCGTCGAGGAACATTTGTTCGTCCGGTGTCGTCTCGCGGCCAAGCATCCTGTTTCGATGCGGAAAGCGGCCGAAGCGCTGGATGATGTCGCGATGCTCGATCGCATATTTCAGATAGGTCGGGGCTTTGGCGGCGGTAAGCTCCACCGATTTGAGCTGATCGGCGAGGTCCTCCGAATGCTCATAGGGCAGATAGAGAAAAACGCGGAGCTCTTCGTCGAGCGCCAAATCATGGCCGGCAGCGATCGCCTTCCCGGCGAAATACCGCGCCAGCGGGTCGGTGGCGTACATGTGGCCGGTGCTGCGAAAGCAGTTTCGCGGAAACTGGTCGAGCAAGATCATCAGTGCCAGCGACCCTTCGACGTGTTCGGACCAGCCGTCGCATTCGCGGCGGGCGGCGGCGAAGTGCAGATCGAAAAACCGGGTGCGGAAGTCGGTATCAAAGGCGTCGTTCTTCTCGAACCACGCGTCCTCCCCCGCGTCGCGCCAGAATCCAGTGACGGAGACAGCGCGCTCGTCCAGTTCGTTCATCATTCGCGTCTTCCCAATGTTCAATCGGCCGCCTCGGATTTCTGCAGCACGCCGGCGGTCTCCTCGTTGAGCGCCTGGCCCGCGCGCCGTGGCGTGCTGAGCGGCGTCGGGATGGGCGTGCCGATATTGCCTTTGAGGAAGCGCCGCCCGGCGCGGATGCCTTCAGCCTGTTGAAGTTCGAAACGGGCAGCATCGCGGCGGCGGACGTCCTCGACTACCTCGGCGACCTCTTCCGGGTCGACGCCGAGGGCTTCCAGGGTCGAGCCGCCGAAGACGAGCGCCGATTCGAACGTCTCGCGGAGCTGATAATCGACGCCGGCACGAATGAGCTGCAACGCCGTGCCGCGGTCGAAGGCGCGCGCCAGCACCGTCAGCAGGGGAAACTCCGCCTTGATCAGTTCCGCGATGCGCACGGCGGCATCGGGCTTGTCGACGCAGATCAGCACGGCGCGTGCGCGCCCGGCTCCCGCGGCACGCAGGATGTCCAGCCGCGTGCCATCGCCATAATAGACCTTGAAGCCGAAATCGGCCGCCGCCTGGATCATCTCGACCTCATTGTCGATGATCGACACATCAATCCCGCGCAACAAAAGCGGCTGGCTTGCGATCTGGCCGAACCGGCCAAAGCCGATGATCAGCACGCTGCCGGTCAGGCCCTCGGCGACATCGACGCCTTCAAGCGACTGCTCGTCGCGCGGTGTTAGATACCGCAGGGCTATGATTGCCAACGGCGTCAGCACCATGGAAATGATGACGATGGCGGTCAGCATCGCATTGGCCTGGCTATCGATGATCCCGACCGCTGCCGCTGCGGAATAGAGGACGAAGGCGAATTCGCCGCCTTGCGCCATGAAGACCGCGCGCTCGAGCCCTTCCCGGTGACCGGTTTTGAGGACGCGGGCGACGATATAAATGCCGATCGCCTTCATCGCCATGTAGGCGACGACATAAATGGCAATGAGCTGCCAGTTGACGACGACCACATGCAGGTCGAGCGACATGCCGACGGCGAGGAAGAACAGCCCGAGCAGAATGCCGCGGAACGGTTCGATGTCGGCCTCCAGCTGGTGGCGGAAGGTCGATTCCGACAAAAGCACACCGGCCAGGAAGGCGCCCATCGCCATCGACAGGCCGGAAAGCTGCATGGCAAGCGCTGACCCGAGAACGACCAGGAGGGCGGCGGCGGTCATCACCTCACGGGCGCGCGCATCCGCCAGGATACGGAAGAACGGATTGAGCAGATAGCGTCCTGCAAGCACCAGCCCGACGATCGCGGCAAGGCCGATGCCGACCTCCGTCAACCGATCCGACAGGCTCATATCGGCGCCGCCCGGCGCGAGGAAGGCGATCAGCGCCAGCAATGGCACGATGGCCAGGTCTTCCAAGAGCAGGATCGAGACGATGCGCTGGCCCTTGGGCGTGGCCAGTTCGCCGCGTTCTTCCAGCAATTGCATGACGATTGCCGTCGAGGTGAGCACGAAACCGGCGCCGGCGACGAAGGATTGCGCGATAGGAAAACCTCCCGCCAGCCCGACGCCGGTCAGCAGGACCGCGCAGACGCCGACCTGCAGCGCGCCAAGCCCGAAAATCTCGCGGCGCATGCCCCATAGCCGTGACGGCTGCATCTCCAGCCCGATGATGAACAGGAACATGACGACGCCGAGTTCGGCGACATGAAGGATGGCTTCCGATTCGGAAAAGATGCGCAGCCCGAACGGGCCGATCACTACGCCGGCCGTCAAATAGCCGAGGATGGAGCCAAGTCCGATGCGCCTGAAGATCGGTACCGCAACGACGCCGGCGGCAAGCAGCGCCACCACCTGGATCAGATCGCTGTTCGATGCCTCTGCCGCCATGCCTGCCATTCCGCTCTCTTGCAACAAGCGGCCAAGATAGGGGCTTCGGGGCGGATCGAACAGTGCGAATGCGGCGCATTGTGAAGGCGATATTGCAGGCGCACTGTACAGGATAATGGAGTGCCTGGCGTTGCTTGTTTCAGCGATCCGGCGCTAAGGACGCCCGGCTTCGGCCAGTGGAGGGCGAGCGACGATCAAGTCGCGGCCCTTTTTTGAGGAGATGACTGACATGAAGAAGTTCTTGCTGGTTGCCGTTGGCATCGCAGCGCTTGCCGGTTCTGCCTGTTCGAAGGCACCCGAGTGCACGACCGAGATGCTGACCAAGAAGGCACAGGATATGACTGTGGCACTTCAGGCTGCGATTATCAAGGATCCAGCCAAGGCAGCCGACCTCGGGGCCAAGGTCCAAGCGGTCACAACCCAATATCAGGGCGGCACGACAGCGGCCGAGGCCTGCAAGGCCTATGACGAGGTGATTGCCGCGATCAAGGGCTGAGCGCTAATTGCAAATCAAAAGAGGGCGGCGCCGTTTGGCCGCCGCCTTTCTCACGCTGAAAGTCAGTTCGGAGTTATGGAGCCGACCTCGACTGCATCGATCCGCTTCAGCTTCATGCCGATGACCGGGACCAGCTGCTGGTCGACGCGCACGGCAACGGTCACCGTCATCGAATTGTCGTCGGGTACAAGCGCCTGCATAACGCCGCGCAACTGATTGCGGTTGATGGTGAAAACCACCTTGTGCGCATCGACGACATTGCCGCCGATAATGTCGAGGCCGGAGCCGGCGGCCCCGCCCATAAAGCTGCCTTTGTACCCCTGCCGGCCCTTGTGTTCGATCGTTGCCGACATCTGCTGGGTGAACATGCCTACCCGGCAGCCGCCGTCGAGCGACATGCCGACCTTGCCGTCAGGCGTCGAGCCGATGAAGCTGCAGGTGAATTTCGTGCCCTTGTATTTGCCGGCAACGATTTCCCCGGGGCCGACCCATTTGCCTTCGACCGATCGAAAGAACTGCTTGTCCGGTTCCGCCGCCGAGGTCTTTCCGGCAATGCCGACGGTTGCGACAAGCGCGAGCGCCACGGGCAGCCCGCTGGACAGAATAACGCTTTTCATCGACGACACCCGGCAACAAAGAGACTGGTTTGGACGCTTCCGACCATGGACAAGATTGGTTAATGCTTTGTCACCCCAAGGCAATAGTCACGTTCCGGAAGCGGATGTTTCTTTTTCTTTCTTTGCTGCAAAGGAGGTCAGCGCGGAGAGGAAATCGCCCAATCCGGGCCGCTTGACAGCGTAAAAGGGCAGGGGCCTTGCCGTTTCCATCGCTGCAATGCCGATGCGCGCAGTCATCATGCCGTTGACGACGCCTTCGCCGAGCTTGGCCGAGAGCCGGGCGGCAAGGCCATGGCCGACGATCTGCTGGACGAAACTGTCGCCGACGGCGATCGATCCGGTGACCGCGAGATGAGCCAGAACGCTGCGCGCCAGGCGAAAAAAGCCAAGCGTGCCGGGGCGGCCGCCATAAAGTTCCGCCAGGCGGCGAATCAGCCGGCCGGCTTCGAACACGACATAAGCGACGTCGACCAGCGCGCGGGGGCTGACAGCGGTCACCAGGGAGACGCGCTTCGCCGCTTCGAGAATCATCACCCTGGCGCGGGCATCGAGCGGCCCGAGGATCTCGGTCTCGGCCAGCCGCACCAGATTGCCGCCGTCGATGATCTCGCCGCGCAATTCGGCCAGCGAGCGCCTGCCAGCCGCGGTTTCGGGCTTGGCCGCGACAAATGCCGACAACTCGTCGACCACGGCGCGGGCCGTCTTCGAATCGTCACGGGCAATCGCATCGAGCGCCCGCTTCTGCAACTTTTCGACCTCGGCAAGGCGGGCAATCGCCATAAACTCGCGCACGAGGATGAGCAGAAGCGCCAGGATGGCGATCGTGGCCATACCGGCGGCCAGCCAGCCCAGCCACTCGGCGCGCTCGAACAGGTCGCGAATCAGCTGGTCGGTCCAGAGGCCGACGGCGAGCGAAACCAGAACGCCCAGCGCGCCGAAGAACAGGCTGCCAAGCAGCGAACGTTTTCGCGGCGCAATCGCCGGCGGCGGTTCGGCAGCGACGATATCAGGCTCGTCGAACACGTCGGTCTCCGCCGGTGTGACCACGGCAAGATCCGCCTTCACGGTACGCGGCTTTCGCGCCGGCGCGGCCTCGGACGCAGCACGGCGAGCCGTCGGATCTTCCTTCTGCTGGGGCTCCGGCTCGATGCGAAAGGCCGCCGGTCTGCGGGGCGCACTCATGCGAGATGATCTCCAATCAGGAACTGCAGCGCGCGGTCGAGCCTGATATGTGGCAGCGAGAGCGTGACGCCCTCGGCGGTGCGCTCGAGTTTCGGCGGGCGAAAGCGCACGAAGCGGATCGCGGGGTCGTCATTATTCTGCCGGCGGGCCGATTCGGAAACGTCGAACACCGCATCAATTTTCTCCGGCAAGTCCCCGGGAAATATGGCTGTTTCGGTCTTTCCGTCAAAGGTTTCGCCATTGATTTTTTCGTCACGCAATGGCGTGCCGATAATGACCGGCAAAGTCTCGCGGCCCTGCTTGACCGTGCCTTCACGGGTCGCGCGCATGGCCGCCATGGCGACGACGTCGACGTCGGCGCCGGTGAAATTCGCCCGCGCCACGGCGCGGTCGGCAAGCCGCCGCACGATCGCCTGCAGGCGGTCGTGGCTTTCGTGGTGCAGATGGTCGGCCTTGGTCGCGGCCACCAATATGCGGTCGATGCGCCTCGAAAACAGGTCGGTCAGGAAGTTGCCCCGGCCGGGCCGGAAACAGGACAGGATTTCGGTGACTGCACGTTCCAGATCGGCCATCGCGCCGGGGCCGGCATTCAATGCCTGCAATGCGTCGATGAGCACGATCTGCCGGTCGAGACGCGTGATGTGTTCGCGAAAGAACGGTTTGACGACATGGGTCTTGTAAGCCTCGTAGCGCCGCTCCATCATAGCCTGCAGCGATCCCGAGCGGGCGCGTCGGCCGCCCGGATTCGGCAGTGGCGCGAAGGTGAGAGCTGGCGAGCCTTCAAGATCGCCGGGCATCAGGAAGCGGCCGGGCGGCAAGGTCGAAAGCGCCCGATCGTCGAGCTTGCAGGCCTTGAGATAGGCGGCGAAACTCTCGGCGAGACGGCGCGCCGTCATTTCGTCGGCATCGGCGCTGGGGTCGACCGGATTGGAGAGCGTCCGCCATTCCCTCGAAAGATCGACACGCACCGGCAACACGGCCATCTCGAAGGCCTCACGCGAAAAATCGGCGTAGGACTTGCCGAGCAGTGGCAGGTCGAGCAGCCATTCGCCGGGATAGTCGACGATGTCGACCGACAATTTGCCGGCGGAAAACATGCGGCTCCAGCCAGAGGCCGATTCGTATTCGATGGTGAGCCTCAGCTCGGAAATCGCACGCGTCGAATCCGGCCAGACGCGATCGTCGACAAGAGCCGCGATGTGATCCTCGTATTGAAAGCGTGGTACGGCGTCGTCCGGCTGCTCTTCCAGAAAAGCGCGGGCGATGCGCCCCGATTTTTGTGCCTCAAACAGCGGCAAGCGTCCGCCATGCACCAGATTGTGCACAAGGGCCGAGATGAACACCGTCTTCCCGGCGCGGGACAGCCCGGTCACGCCAAGACGCAGCGACGGAGCGAAAAGCCCGGCAGCGCGGCCTGACAACGTATCCAAGGCAATCTTCGCCTCGTCGGTGAAAGTCGTCAGCGATGATGCCAAAATCTGTTCTCGCGGGCCGGTCAGGACCCGATATAGGCTTTGATGCGCGGCTTTGAAATGGCCTCAGATATCGGCAAGCGTCAGGAAGGCTTCGAGATAGCCGGCGCCCGGCGCAGCCGCGGCAAGACTGCCGTTGAACCGCACCACCGCAAGTGCGGAGGTCGGGAAGCCGTGATTCAGCATGGCCCGCGCGGTCTCCTCGCCGTCGCCTGAGAGCGCTATGGCGAGATCCTCAATCATCGGATTGTGGCCGATGACGAGCAGGGCATCCAGCCCGCCATTCTGCCGGATGGCAGCGAGGTACGCGGCGGCATCGTCGTTGTAGAGCGTGTCAAGGAACAGCACCCGGCCCGTATCCGCATGGCCAGCCAAGCTTTCCAGCGTCTGGCGGGCGCGCCTGGCGCTTGAGCAAAGCGTGAAGCCCGGTGCGTATTTGCGGGAACGCATCAGCACGCCCATCGCTTCGGCATCGGCGAAGCCGGATGCATCGAGCGGGCGGTCGAAGTCAGCCACGCCAGGCAGCGCCCAGCCGGCCTTCGCATGCCTCAGCAGGTAAAGTCTGGTCACCGGATCCCCGTTGTGCCGGGCACCGAACCCGTCAACACGCCGCAGGATTTGCCATCAGAAGAGCTCGGTGCGCAATGGCAAGCGCCCCTCAAGCATAGCGAATCATGTACGGATTCGGTCGTATTCTTTGCAAAAAGGGCATCGCAGATGCTGGTTTGTCCGGGACTAACAATTGCGTGAAACTGTCGTCGATTGACCTTGTGCAGCTTTCGGTCCGCGAATATATAGGCGCCAAATTTGGGGTTTGTTGGGTGAGTCGAATGAACGATATCGTTACCGCCGATTACGTACCCTCCGAAGACGAGCCGTTCATGAACGAGCGGCAGAAATCCTACTTTCGCATGAAGCTCGTCACCTGGAAGAACGACATCTTGCGCGAAGCGCGCGAAACTCTCGAAATCCTGCAGCAGGAAAACGCCAACCACCCCGACCTCGCCGATCGCGCTTCCTCGGAAACCGACCGCGCCATCGAACTTCGCGCCCGCGATCGCCAGCGAAAACTTATCTCGAAGATCGATTCCGCCCTCCAGCGCCTTGACGAAGGCACTTACGGTTATTGCGAGGAGACGGGCGAGCCGATCGCGCTGAAGCGGCTCGACGCGCGCCCGATCGCGACCTTGTCGATCGAGGCACAGGAGCGCCATGAGCGGCGCGAGAAGGTCTACCGCGACGACTGAGTCGCCGGGAAAAACAGCGGCATCGGTAAAGCGTTCAAAATGGCCGGTTTTCCGGCCATTTTCATTGGCCGTTCGCTATCGGCCTATCTTTTCTGATTGGACAACTCGCCGAGGAGCTTCGTCATCTCGTCGTCGAGAGAGGGCGATGCCTTCGCCACCGGCTTGCTCGGCGTTTGGCTGAAGCGTGGCTCGTCGAGGGAAACTTCCAGCTCCTTCATCAGCGCATCGTCAATCGACTCATGCTGTGCCGGCGGCTCGTATCTTGCCGGGGAGTCCTGTCTTACCGGCGGCTGCGCATGCCGCGAGGCATTGGCGTTGACGGATCCATAACTTGGCAAGGGTGTGACGTTCGATGCCGGTTTCGGCGCCGGCGCCGGCATTGTTACCGGCATCGTCGCCGTCTGGCGGGCTCGGACAGGGGTTGCGGCCACGCTTGCCGGCTGCGGCGGCGCTTGCCTCGCCGGCGCGGCTGTGGTCTGAGCTGGCCTTGCTGCCGGCTGGTGGCCGTTGTCTCCGGTCAATGCCGGGCGGCGCAGCGCCGAGAGCCTGATGTCGCGCTCGACGACGACGTCGGTCGGACCACCGATCAAGAGCAGGTGCTCGATATCGTCGCGGCGCACCAGCACCAGCCGCCGGTGACTGTCGACCGCTGTGGCATCCATGACAGCCAGCCGCGTCTTGCGGTTCCTGCCGCCGGCGACGAATGTTCCGAATGTCAGACTGCGGACCAGCCTGATGATAACAAGAATGATGAGCAGAAGGACAAGTACTGCAAACGTCCATAGGATTGCTGCGGCATAACCAGGACCCGCCACGCCATCCAGCCATTGCAGCATTGGTTCCCCCAAAATCAGCTTTCGAAGAGAGGCGACACTAGACTGTTGCGGCAGGCCACCGCAAGTTGCCTTTCACGCTTCGTGAACAGCTTGAAACGCTGGGAGCCGAACGGCGTCATTTTTAGCGGACATCTGCAGCCGGGCCTTTTCCCGACCCTGAGAATATGATTCAACCGACACCGGTATTCACGAGCAGGGGGCACATGGCCAAGGAAGCGCGCGGCGATTTCTATCCGGTACCTATCGTCGACCAGAACACGCGACCGGGAGCGGTCACCCGGCTCATCGTTTTCATCGTCGTCCTGACAGGGGCAGCGATCGTCTTCGGCCTTTTCCGCGAGCGACTTGGCGATCCATTCCTGCTCGGCATGCTTGGCGTGCTGGCGATGATCGGCGTCGGCTTTCTATTCGCCACTGCGATCGGCTTCGTGCACATCACGCCGCGCTCGACAAGCGACGAACTGTCGAAAGCTTTCGTCGATTCGATGTCGCAAGGTCTCCTGGTCACCGACACCAAAGGCCGTATCATCTACGCCAACCGCACCTATGCCGATATGACGGGTGCCGAGTCGGCCGCCGACCTCAAGACCGTCGAAGGTTTGCTTTCAGACGTTCCCGAGGCCTCGGTGACCATATACCGGCTGGCGTCAGGCCTGCGGGACGGCCAGCCGGGCGACGGCGAGTTTCGGCTCGCGCAGTCCATTCGGCCAGGCGCCGAACCGGGCGCGCGCTGGTACCGCGTCCGGGCCCGCGCGTTCAGCGTTCCCGGCCAGCGGCTGCCCGTGCTTGCCTGGCAGCTTGCCGATATCTCGCAGGAACGGGCCGAGCAGGAGCGGTTCTTTCTCGACCTGCAAAAGGCCATCGACCACCTCGACCATGCGCCGGCCGGGTTCTTTTCCGCCGACCAGGAAGGCCGCGTCACCTATATCAACGCGACCCTTGCGGAGTGGCTTGGCATCGACCTGGCCAGCTTCACCCCCGGCGCCATCACGCTGCCGGAGATCGTCGCCGGCGACGGCATGGCGCTGGTCCGTTCGGTCAAGGCCGACGCGGGTACCACGCGCAATGCCGTTATTGACCTCGATCTGACGACGATGACCGGCGAGGCGCTGCCGGTGCGCTTCATGCATCGTGTCTCGGCCAGCCGAGAGGGCCTCAACGGCCCGACTCGCACCATCGTGCTCAACCGGACGCAAGGCGAGGACGCTTCGGCCGACCTCCGCGCATCGGAAATACGCTTCACGCGGTTCTTCAACTCAACGCCGATGGCGATAGCCGGCGTCGACCATGCCGGCCGCATCCTGCGCACCAATGCGCCGTTCCTGTCGCTGTTTTCCTCGGTCGTCGACCGCGACGCGGTCGATCGGCGTGTGCGACTGGATACGGCGATCCACGAGCGAGACCGGCCGGCTTTCGCCGCGGCGTTCGAAAAGGCACGCCAGCAACAGGCTGACATCGAGCCGATCGATACGGTGCTGCCCGGCAATGAGGAGCGCCACATACGCTTCTACGTCAATGCGGTCGCAGACGGTACCGGTGGCGAGGGCGCCGAGGAATCGGCCATCGTCTATGCCGTGGAGACCACTGAGCAAAAGGCCCTCGAGGGCCAGATGGCGCAGAGCCAGAAGATGCAGGCGGTCGGCCAGCTCGCCGGCGGCATCGCGCATGATTTCAACAATGTGCTGACCGCCATCATCATGGCCTCGGACCTGCTGTTGACCAATCACCGGCCGTCCGATCCGTCATTCCCGGACATCATGAACATCAAGCAGAATGCCAACCGGGCGGCCTCGCTGGTGCGGCAGTTGCTGGCCTTCTCGCGCAAGCAGACCCTGCGGCCGGAGGTGCTCAACCTGACCGACGTGCTCGCCGATCTCAGGATGCTGCTTGCCCGGCTGGTCGGCAACGACATCAAGCTCAAGATCGACCATGGCCGCGACCTGTGGCCGGTCAGGGTCGATATCGGGCAGTTCGAGCAAGTGGTGGTCAATCTGGCGGTCAATGCGCGCGATGCGATGCCGGCCGGCGGCGACCTCACCGTACGCACCCGCAACGTCAGCGCCGGAGAGTGCAAGACCTTTTCCTACCGCGAACTTACTCCGGCCGACTATGTGCTGGTCGAGGTCGAGGACAGCGGCAGCGGCATCGCGCCTGATGTGCTGAAAAAGATCTTCGAGCCCTTCTTCACGACAAAGGAGGTTGGCAAGGGAACCGGCCTCGGCCTGTCCATGGTCTATGGCATCATCAAGCAGACAGGCGGCTTCATCTTCTGCGATTCCGAAGTCGGCAAGGGATCCGTGTTCCGCATCTTCCTGCCGCGGCACATTGCGGAGGCAAGGAAGGCGGGCGAGGCTGGGGAAGTGCCGGCCGCCCCTGCCAAGATCGCCGACTCAGCCAAGGATCTGTCGGGCTCGGCCACGGTGCTGCTGGTCGAGGACGAGGACGCCGTGCGCATGGGCGGCATGCGGGCGCTGAAATCGCGCGGCTACACCGTCCACGAGGCGTCGTCGGGCGTCGAGGCGCTTGAAGTCTACGAAGCGCTCGGGGGCAAGGTCGACGTCGTGGTGTCGGACGTGGTGATGCCGGAAATGGACGGCCCGACGCTGCTTGGCGAATTGCGCAAACGGCAGCCCGACATCAAGTTTATCTTCGTGTCCGGCTATGCCGAAGACGCGTTCGCCAAGAACTTGCCGGCAGACGCGCATTTCGGCTTCTTGCCGAAGCCGTTTTCGCTCAAGCAGTTGGCCACCATCGTAAAGGACATGCTGGAATCCTGACCCTTCCAATGCTCTGCTTGCGCAATGTCGCGAGGCTGCCATGATTGCAGGCGAAACGGGCGACGGGTTTTGGAAAGCTGCCGTGACGCCACACAACGAGGCAAGCAAGGGCGACTACGCAAGCACGGTGCTGCTGCCGGGCGATCCGCAGCGCGCTGAATGGATGGCGCAGACCTTTCTGGAAGCGCCGCGCTGCGTCAACCGCCGCCGCGGCGCGCTCGGCTTTACCGGGTTGTTTCGCGGCAAACCTGTCAGCATCCAGTCCACCGGCATCGGCGTCCCGTCGTTCCTGGTCTATGTGCATGAGCTGCTGGACTCTTATGGTGCGAAAACGTTGATCCGCACTGGTACGTGCGGTGGCCTGACCGCCGAGATGGCGCTGCGCAGCCTGGTGATCGCACAATCGGTGCGCGGCGAAAATGCCGAGAGCGGCCAGGTTTTTGGGCTCTATCGTGCCGATGCCGGCCCCGATCCTGCATTGTTGGCCCAGGCGTTGGCCCGGGCTGCTGAACTCGGCATCGACTATCGGGCCGGGCTGACGATCTGCAGCGACATTTTCTATCATCCGCAGGGGCGCGAACGCTTTGCCGAAGCGCAGGCCCAGGGCGCGCTCGCCGTGGATATGGAAACCAGCGCGCTCTACCGCATTGCGGCCGATTTCGGTGCCCGGGCGCTGTCGATCCTGACCGTCGTCGATAACGTGGCAACCGGCGAGCAAACCGACTATTCCGAACGCCAGGGGCTTTTCACCGATATGACCCGGCTGGCGCTCGATCTGGCGGCGGAGAGCTAGGCGGCTTTCCGCTTCGGGGGGAAACCTCGCCAGGTGCCGTACTTTTTTCAACGCTTCGTGCAGGTCGAGGCGGTAAAGGCGCCGTCTGGCTGCTTCATGATGATGTCGAAGGACGGGGTGGTTCCGCTTTCCAGCGTCGCTTGCGTAAGCGAGATCGAGTTGCCGCCACTGGTGTAGCCGCCCAGCGGACCTAGCCAGGTGATCACGCCGTCTGCATCCATCTGGTAATTGTAGCTCTGCGGCGGGATCCCGAAGCTCACCGGACCGCTATAGACGTTTCCCTTGATGGTGATGTCGCCGAGGCTGAGGAACATGCCAAGCAGATAGACTTCGCAATGATAGGAGCCGTCCGGCAACTTGCCGTCGCTGAAGCCGGCGCGCGCTACGATCGTCGTCGCCAGCAGAAGAATGGCGGTGAAAATGCAAGAAGTTCTAAAGGCCATGGCGTCGCTCGCTTAAGGGTTCGAGCTTGCCTCATTTCGCTCCGGCGCTGCAATCCTCGCCAGCGCTCATATGATGCTGCTCAAAATTCGGGCATTGGTCTATATGTGAGTAAAACTTAGGCTGATATGGATGATCCTTTCTCGTTTCGAACATAGCAGGCGAGGTTCATCTCCTGCGGCTAATACATTAACCGACTGACAGAGCTGGGAAATCTCAAATCCCCCGACCTTGCTCCGGTGATTGGCACAGCCGTTGCATGGTCTGTTCCGATGCAGTTAACCAGCTTGGGAGTTTAAAAGTATGAGGGGCAGTTTCTCGACAATAGCAAAAATGTTTTCGGCCGGTGTGGTCACCGCCGGCCTGCTGATGAGCGTTCCCGCCAAGGCGGCCGACGACACGATCAAGGTCGGCATCCTCCATTCGCTGTCGGGAACCATGGCGATCTCGGAGACGACGCTGAAGGACGCCATGCTGATGCTCATCGAAGAGCAGAATGCCAAGGGTGGCCTGCTCGGCAAGAAGCTCGAGGCGGTGGTCGTCGATCCGGCTTCGAACTGGCCGCTGTTCGCCGAAAAGGCGCGCGAGCTGATCTCGAAGGACAAGGTCGCGGCGGTGTTTGGCTGCTGGACCTCGGTGTCGCGCAAGTCGGTACTGCCGGTGTTCAGCGAACTCGACAACATCCTGTTCTACCCGGTCCAGTATGAGGGCGAGGAAAGCGAGCGCAACGTGTTCTACACCGGTGCGGCGCCGAACCAGCAGGCCATTCCGGCCGTCGATTATCTGATGAGCGAGGATGGCGGTTCGGTAAAGCGCTGGGTGCTCGAAGGCACCGACTACGTCTACCCGCGCACCACCAACAAGATCCTCGAGGCTTATCTGAAAGCAAAGGGCGTTGCTGCGGAAGACATCATGGTCAACTACACGCCGTTCGGCTTTTCCGACTGGCAGACCGAAGTCTCGGCGATCAAGAAGTTCGGCTCGGCCGGCAAGAAGACCGCTGTCGTCTCGACCGTCAACGGCGACGCCAACGTGCCGTTCTACAAGGAGCTCGGCAACCAGGGCATCAAGGCCGAGGACATTCCGGTCATGGCCTTCTCGGTCGGCGAGGAAGAGCTTGCCGGTCTCGACACCGCGCCGCTGGTCGGCCATCTCGCCGCCTGGAACTATTTCGAAAGCATCGATACGCCCGAGAACAAGAAGTTCATCGCCGACTGGCACAAGTTCATCAAGAACGACAAGCGCACCACCAACGACCCAATGGAAGCCCACTATATCGGCTTCAACATGTGGGTGAAGGCGGTCGAGAAGGCCGGTACCACCGATCCGGACAAGGTCATCGACGCCATGGTCGGCGTCTCGGTGCCGAACCTGACCGGCGGTTATTCGACCATGATGCCGAACCATCATATCACCAAGCCGGTGCTGATCGGCGAGATCCAGGCCGACGGCCAGTTCGAGACCGTCTCGCAGACGCCGGGCCTGGTGATGGGCGACGAGTGGTCCGACTATCTGCCTGACTCCAAGGACCTGATCTCCGATTGGCGCGCGCCTCTGTCTTGCGGCAACTTCAACGTTGCCACCGGCAAATGCGGCGGCAAGGGAACCAACTGATCCTCCCGGTCTGTCCTCCCAGACCCGCAAGCCTCCGGGCAGGCTCCTCCTCCAGCCTGCCCGGAGGCGACATTCAACCTTCAACAGCCACCAGAAACCAATGATCTTGATCCGCGCGATTGGCCTGATGCTGCTGCTCCTCCTGGGGACGCTGTCGCCGTCGAACGCCAGCGAAGCCGATCTGCGCGCTGTCATCGCCAAATTCGCCACCGCTGCCAATTTTCCGGCGATCGAAGCCGTGGTGCGCGAGCTTGCGGCATCCGGCGATCCAGCCGTAGAACGGCCGCTTGCCGCGCTTGCGGAGGGCAGCCTTTACGTCCGCAAGGCCGATTCACTGGTCTTTGTCGGCAAGGAGAGCGGCGGCGGCATCGAGCTGCTCGATGCATTCACCGGCGAAAAATCGGGCGAAGCTGCCAAGGCCGACATCACCAAGATCAAGGTCAACAATACGCTGCGCCGCGTTATCCGCGACGCGCTGGGCACGCTGACGCTTGGCTCCAAGGATCCGGCCGTACGCATTGCCGCCGCCGACACAATGTTCAAGACGCCGGACGCGGCGAACATCGAGCCGCTCGACACCGCGATCGCCAATGAGAGCGTGGCAAGCGTCAAGGCGCTGCTCGAACAGGCACGCGCCGCCTCGGTTCTCGTTTCAGACAGGCCGGAGGCCGACAAACTGGCGGCTATCGCGCTTATCGGCGCGCGCGGCGACCGCGATGCGGTGTCGCTGCTCACTTCGGTGGAGGCCAATTCCGAAGGTGCGGTGAAGGACGCGGCGACGGCGGCGATCGCCAACATCAATTCGACGCTGGCGCTGTGGGATGCCGGCCAGAATATCTGGTACGGCATATCGCTCGGATCGGTGCTGCTGCTGGCGGCGATCGGCCTGGCCATCACCTTCGGCGTCATGGGCGTCATCAACATGGCGCATGGCGAGATGGTCATGCTCGGCGCCTATACGACCTTCGTCGTGCAGGAGGTGATCCGCAATTCCTTTCCCGGCCTGTTCGACTGGTCGCTGGTCATTGCCCTGCCGCTGGCCTTCCTGGTAGCGGCGCTCGTCGGCCTTATCATCGAGCGCGGGCTGATCCGCTTCCTCTACGGCCGGCCGCTCGAAACCCTGCTGGCGACCTGGGGTGTTTCGCTGATCCTGCAGCAGGCCGTACGCACCATCTTCGGGCCGACCAACCAGGAGGTCGGCAACCCGTCATGGATGTCCGGCTCGTTCAATATCGGCCAGCTTGCCGTGACATGGAACCGGCTCTGGATCCTGGTATTCGCGCTCGGCGTGTTCGCGGTGCTGCTCTACGTGATGAAACGCACGCCCTGGGGGCTGCAGATGCGTGCCGTCACCGCCAATCGCCGCATGGCCGCCTCGATGGGTATCAGGACGCCTTGGGTCGATGCGCTAACATTTGCACTCGGCTCCGGCATTGCCGGCATCGCCGGTGTCGCGCTCAGCCAGATCGACAACGTCTCGCCCAATCTCGGCCGCGGCTACATCATCGACAGCTTCATGGTCGTCGTCTTCGGCGGTGTCGGCAATCTTTGGGGCACGCTGGTCGGCGCCTTTTCGCTCGGCATCGTCAACAAGTTCCTCGAACCTTATGCGGGAGCGGTGCTCGGCAAGATCGTCGTCCTGGTCCTGATCATCCTGTTCATCCAGAAACGCCCGCGCGGTCTGTTCGCGCTCAAGGGCAGGTCGGTGGAAGCATGATCACGGGACGCTTCTTTGCCGCCGGCGCCGACCGCCGCGTCGCCATCACCATCTTCATCCTGCTGGCGGTTGCCATCATCGTGCCGCTGCTCAATCTTGCGGTCTCGCCGACAAGTGCGTTTTACGTGCCGTCCTATATCGTCGCGCTCACCGGCAAATACCTCTGCTACGCGCTGCTCGCCTTGGCGCTCGATCTCGTCTGGGGCTATTGCGGCATCCTCTCGCTCGGCCATGGCGCTTTCTTTGCGCTCGGCGGCTATGCGATGGGCATGTATCTGATGCGCCAGATCGGCTCGCGCGGCGTCTACGGCAATCCGCTGCTGCCGGATTTCATGGTGTTCCTGAATTACAAGGAATTGCCATGGTTCTGGTATGGTTTCGACCATTTCTGGTTCGCGGCGGTCATGGTGCTTGCGGTGCCCGGCTTGCTCGCCTTCGTCTTCGGCTGGTTCGCCTTCCGCAGCCGCGTTACCGGCGTCTATCTGTCGATCATCACCCAGGCGATGACCTATGCGCTGCTGCTTGCCTTTTTCCGCAACGACATGGGTTTCGGCGGCAATAACGGCCTGACCGATTTCAAGGACATTTTAGGCTTCAACGTGCAGGCCGACATGACGCGCTCGGCGCTGTTCGCGGCCAGCGCCATCATGCTGGCGCTCGCCGTCTTCGTCACCTGGGCAATCGTCGGATCCAAGTACGGCAAGCTTTTGATGGCGGTGCGCGATGCCGAGAGCCGCACACGCTTCCTCGGCTGGCGGGCGGAGAACGTCAAACTGTTCGCCTTCACCGTGTCGGCGGTGATGGCCGGCATCGCCGGTGCGCTTTACGTGCCGCAGGTCGGCATCATCAACCCTGGCGAATTCGAGCCGTCCAATTCGATCGAGGTGGTGGTGTGGGCGGCCGTCGGCGGGCGCGGCACCATCGTCGGACCGATCATCGGCGCGCTTCTGGTCAATGCCGGTAAATCCTGTTTCACCGGCGTGCTGCCGGAATTCTGGCTGTTTGCGCTGGGCGGACTATTTGTCGCCGTCACGCTGTTCCTGCCCAAGGGCATCATCGGCATGTGGGATTCCTGGCGGGGCAACGCCAAGGCGCTGCGGGCGGCCTCCGTCGCCGAGGAAGCTGGCATCGATCCCGATGCGCCGGTGCCGCCGAAAACCGACCGCTCGGCGGCGAGAAGGCCGGGCGACTGGTCGGCCTCCGGCGCCGAACCGCAGCCGGCGGAGTGATGGCCTGATGTCGAAGAGCAACACCATCCTCTATCTCGACGGCGTGTCGGTTTCCTTCGACGGGTTTCGCGCCATCAACAACCTTTCGATGGTGCTCGACAAAGGCGAGATGCGGGCGATCATCGGCCCCAATGGCGCCGGAAAGACGACGATGATGGACATCGTCACCGGCAAGACGCGGCCCGATGCTGGCGAGGTTTTCTTCAACGGTGAGGTCGACTTGACCAAACACGACGAGGCCGAAATCGCCATGATGGGCATCGGCCGTAAATTCCAGAAGCCGACCGTCTTCGAAAGCCACACGATCGAGGACAATCTGATGCTGGCGCTGAAAGGCCCGCGCTCGATCTTCCCGGCACTGTTCCATCGTCGCTCGGCCGCGGACGTGCGGCACATCGACGACATTCTCGGGATCATCCGGCTTGGCGACAAGCGTGACGAGCTCGCCGCCAATCTGAGCCACGGCCAAAAGCAATGGCTCGAGATCGGCATGCTTCTGGCGCAGGATCCGAAGCTGCTGCTGGTCGACGAACCGGTTGCCGGCATGACCGACGCCGAGACCGAGGAAACCGCGCGGCTGCTCAGGGACATCGCGCGCGACCATTCGGTCATCGTCGTCGAGCACGACATGCATTTCGTGCGCGAGCTCGGCGTCAAGGTTACCTGCCTGCACGAAGGCTCGGTGCTTTCCGAGGGCAGCCTCGACTTCGTTTCGGCCGACGAACGTGTCGTCGAAGTCTATCTGGGGAGATAAGCATGGTCTGGCGCGTTCCGTTCCATCATTTCGACCTTTCGTTCTTCACGCGTTGGAGAAAGCGCTGACCATGCTTGAAGTCTCCAATGCCACGCTGCACTACGGCGCTGCCCAAGCGCTGCGCGGCGTCTCGCTGAAGGCCGGCGCCGGCAAGATCACCTGCGTGCTCGGCCGCAACGGCGTCGGCAAGACCAGTTTGATGAGATCGATCGTCGGCCATCATCGGCTGACGAGCGGAAGCGTTGCCTTCGAGGGGAAGGCGCTCGACCGGAGCGCGGCGTATGATCGCGCCCGGTCGGGCATCGCATTCGTGCCGCAGGGCAGGGAGATATTTCCGCTGCTTACGGTGCGGGAAAACCTCGAATCGGGTTTTGCGCCGTTGAAGCGCTCCGATCGCAACATTCCCGGTCACGTCTTCGAATTGTTTCCGGTGCTGAAGCAGATGCTCGCGCGCCGTGGCGGTGACCTTTCCGGCGGCCAGCAGCAGCAGCTTGCCATCGGCAGGGCGCTGGTGATGCGGCCGAAACTGCTGGTGCTCGACGAGCCGACCGAAGGCATCCAGCCGTCGATCATCAAGGATATCGGCCGCGCCGTCCGCTATCTGCGCGACCAGGCCGGTATCGCCGTGCTTTTGGTCGAACAATATCTCGATTTCTGCCGGGAATTGGCCGACGAGGTCAACATCATGGACCGCGGCCAGATCGTCCATACCGGCCCCGCCGAGGATCTCGACCGTGCGGACGTCCGCAAATTCCTGACTGTCTGAATTCTTATTGATTCCATTACTTTGCAACTCTGGCGCGCTGCAGATTGCGTGCTAGATTTTGCTTGGCCTTGGTGAGTCGGCCGCTTTCCGTACCAGTTTCAACTTGGCAGATCAGGGGAAGGCGCGGCCCGCGTCGGCACGCTTGCGCGCAAGCCGTTCCCTTCCAGCGATCTGTTGTCGTCCAACATTTCGGGTGCTTGGGAGCCAGGGCCAGTCGATGGAGCGCTATGTCGAGGACTACCAGAAACGACGGCTCACGGAGCGCGTCGACATCCTAACAGCCATCAACATTCTGAAATCGCAGGGGTATGAACACGACGAACTCATCGCGGAGATCACCAAGGTCTTCTATGTCGATCTCGATGCTTTCAATGAGATCGTCAGGGTTGATCGGCGTCCGGACGAACGCGCCGCATAGCCGGTAGTTTCGGACCCTGCCAGGCGGACCACCGACAGCGAGGCGTCAGCCGGCGACCCGCTTCATCAGCGCGATGGCGCCGAATGGAGCGCGGACCTTGCCCTCTGTGATGAAGTAGACGAACACATCGCGTGGCTTGACCGGCGCGTCGGTTGAAGGATCGGCGCGCGGCAGATCGGCCGGCACCTTGCCTTCCGCCCAAGTCTTGGCGCGGGCCGCCCATTCGTCGAGCGCCTTTCGCGTGTAGCAATCGGGATTATCGTCGCTGCCGGTCTGCAGCCGCGCATAGATGAAATCGCCAGTAGCGTCGGCAATCCCCGGATATTTGGCGTGGTCGGCATAGACGATGGCGGCCTTGTGCTTTCGCGCCAAGGCGGCGAATTCCGGCACGATGAAGCTGTCGTTGCGCACCTCGATCGCGTGGCGCAGCGCAACGCCGTCCTGCTTTTCCGGCAACAGCTTGAGGAAGGCCTCGAAGTCGTCCGGGTCGAATCTCTTGGTCGGCGCGAACTGCCACAGAATCGGCCCGAGCTTGTCGCCAAGTGCCGCGACGCCCGACCCGAGGAAGCGCATAATCGATTCCCCGGCCTCGCCAAGCACGCGGCGGTTGGTGACGAAGCGGTTGCCCTTCAGCGAATAGACGAAACCATCCGGCGCCTCGTTCGCCCATTTGACGAAGGTCGGTTCCTTGAAGCTCGAATAATAGGTGCCGTTGACCTCGATAGTGGGCACCTGCCGGCTGGCATAATGCAGTTGCTTGGCCTTCGACAATTTGTCCGGGTAGAAGGACGTGTCCCACGGCTCGAAGGTCCAGCCGCCCATGCCGGCGCGGATTGTTCCTGATTGAGTCATAGTCGTCCTCCCGGTTTTCAGAAAAGGATCACGCGATGGTGGTCGTCTCGATGGCTTTCGCCATGTCGACGACCGTCCATCCTGGCCGATATGGATTGGGCCGGCGACCCGTTTCGCGAAAGCCGTAGGCCTTATACAACGAAACGTTCCGTTCCATTCTGGAATTGGTGTAGAGTCGGATTTCAGGCAAGCTCCACAGGCGCGTCTGTCGCTCGGCCCCGTCGAGCAGCCCGATCCCGAAACCCTTGCCCTGAAAGGCGGGCGCAACGGCGACGCTGAAGATCATTGTATGGTCCGCATGTCGTTCGAGAACGATCAGGCCGGCCGTCTGTCCATCCTGCTCCGAAAGCCAGACCTCGCCGCGGTGGATGCGCGGCGCATAATCCTCGGTGACGGGGATCGGCGGCGCTCCGAACAGGGCAGTGTAGGGCGCGTAGGCGTCGGTGGTGAGCGAGATCACCGTGGGGAGATCATCGGCCCGAGCGGCTCTCATGATCAAAACTGGCCCGCGCCGGCAGCGGCCGCAATCACGTTGTCCATGCCCGCCGCTATCGCGGCGACGGCATTGCAGCTGGCGTCGCCCAAGCCGTGGCGCTCAGCGAGCCAGTGCGCGTCATTGTAGGAGAGCCAGACCTTGCCTTGCTCGTCCTCCCAGGCCAGTGCCTTGACCGGCAGATCGATGCCGGCAAGCTGCCGGTCCTGCATCAGCGGCGTGCCGCCTTTCGGATTGCCGAAAATCAGGAGCTGGGTTGGACGCAGTGATGCTTCGACGCTGCGCGCGCCGCCGGCGTGATCGATGCGGGCGAAGACCAGCAATCCAGCACGTTCCACAGTCTCGACCAGGCGATCGATCGTTTCGGCCACGCCGAAACGGCTTTGGACCGTGATGAGACCGTTCTTTGCCATCACTCCGCCGCTTCGCGCTTGCCTCCGGGGCGCCGCTCCAGCAATTCCCTCAGGAACTGCCCGGTATAGCTGCGCTTTTCGCGAACGATGTCCTCAGGCGTGCCGGACGCCACCAGCTCGCCGCCGCCGTCACCACCTTCGGGGCCAAGATCGAGAACCCAGTCAGCAGTCTTGATCACCTCTAGATTGTGCTCGATGACGACGACCGTGTTGCCCTGGTCGACCAGCTCGTGCAGCACTTCAAGCAGCTTGGCGACGTCGTGGAAATGCAGGCCGGTGGTTGGCTCATCGAGAATGTAGAGCGTCTTGCCCGTCGCCTTGCGCGACAGTTCCTTGGCGAGCTTGATGCGCTGCGCCTCGCCGCCCGACAAAGTCGTTGCCTGCTGGCCAACATGGATGTAGCCGAGGCCGACCCGCTTGAGCGTCTCCAGCTTGTCGCGCACGCCGGGCACGGCGGCGAAGAAATCGACGCCTTCCTCGACCGTCATGTCGAGAACGTCGGCGATCGACTTGCCCTTGAACAGGACGTCCAGTGTCTCGCGGTTGTAACGCTTGCCGTGGCAGACGTCGCAGGTGACGTAGACGTCGGGCAGGAAGTGCATCTCGATCTTGATGACGCCGTCGCCCTGGCAGGCCTCGCAGCGGCCGCCCTTGACGTTGAACGAGAAGCGGCCCGGCTGGTAGCCGCGCGCCTTGGCCTCCGGCAGGCCGGCAAACCAGTCGCGGATCGGCGTGAAGGCGCCGGTATAGGTGGCAGGGTTGGAGCGCGGGGTGCGCCCGATCGGCGACTGGTCGATGTCGATGACCTTGTCGAGGAATTCCAGCCCCTCGATGCGGTCGTGCTCGGCCGGATGCTCGCGCGAGCCCATGATGCGGCGCGACGCCGCCTTGAACAGGGTCTCGATCAGGAAGGTCGACTTGCCGCCGCCGGACACGCCGGTGACGGCGGTAAACGTGCCGAGCGGGATTTCGGCGGTGACGTTCTTTAGATTGTTGCCGCGCGCGCCGACGACCTTCAGCCGGCGGTTCTTCTTGGCCTCGCGCCGAACGGCTGGCGTCGCCACTTCGAGCTCGCCCGACAGATACTTGCCGGTGATCGAAGCGGGCGTCGCCATGATCTGCTGCGGCGTGCCCTGGGCGATGATGTGGCCGCCATGAATGCCGGCAGCCGGGCCGATATCGACGACATAGTCGGCGTGCAGGATGGCGTCCTCGTCGTGCTCGACGACGATGACCGTGTTGCCGATGTCGCGCAGATGCTTCAGCGTATCGAGCAGGCGGGCATTGTCGCGCTGGTGCAGACCGATCGACGGCTCGTCCAGCACGTAAAGTACGCCGGTCAGGCCGGAGCCGATCTGCGAGGCAAGACGGATGCGCTGGCTCTCGCCGCCTGAAAGCGTGCCGGAGTTGCGCGACAGCGTCAGATAGTCGAGACCGACATCGTTGAGGAAGCGCAGCCGCTCGCGGATTTCCTTGAGCACGCGCACCGCAATCTCGTTCTGCTTGTCGTTGAGCGAAGCGGGCAGATCGGTGAACCACTGGTCGGCCTTGCGGATCGACAGCTCGGTGACCTCGCCAATGTGCTTGCCGGCGATCTTGACCGCGAGCGCCTCGGGCTTCAGCCGATAGCCGCGGCAGGCCGGGCAGGGCGTGGCCGACATGAAGCGCTCGATCTCCTCGCGCATCCAGGCGGATTCGGTTTCCTTCCAGCGGCGCTCGAGGTTGGGGATGACGCCCTCGAAGGTTTTCGTCGTCTTGTAGGAGCGCAGGCCGTCATCGTAGTGGAAGGTGATTTCGCGCTCGCCGGTGCCGTGCAGGACGGCTTGCTTTGCCTCGTCGCTCAAATCCTTGAACTTGTCGCCGAGCTTGAAGCCATAGGCAACGCCCAGCGCTTCCAGCGTTTGCGCATAATAGGGCGAGGTCGACTTCGCCCACGGGCTGACGGCGCCCGCGCGCAGCGAGACATTCTCGTCGGGCACGACCAGGCTGGCATCGATGGCGCGCTGGCTGCCGAGCCCGTCGCAGGTCGGGCAGGCGCCGAACGGATTGTTGAAGGAGAACAGCCTGGGCTCGATCTCGGGAATGGTGAAACCGGATACCGGGCAGGCGAACTTTTCCGAGAACAGCATGCGTTCATGTGTCTCGTTCTTCGATTTGTTGACCGAATCCTCGCCGGTCTGGCTGGCGCCAAGCGGCCTGTCGGCAAATTCCGCTACCGCCAGTCCGTCGGCCAGCTTCAGCGCGGTCTCGATGGAATCGGCGAGCCGCGTCGCGAGATCGCCGCGCACCACGATGCGGTCGACGACAACGTCGATGTCATGCTTGTACTTCTTGTCCAGCGCCGGCACGTCGGCGATCTCGTAGAAGACGCCATCGACCTTGACGCGCTGAAACCCCTTCTTCTGCAGCTCCAGCAGTTCCTTGCGGTACTCGCCTTTGCGGCCGCGCACCATCGGCGCCAGGATGAACAGCCGGGTGCCTTCCTCGACCGCAAGCACCCGGTCGACCATCTGCGAGACCGTCTGGCTCTCGATCGGCAAGCCGGTGGCCGGTGAATAGGGTACGCCGACGCGGGCGAACAAAAGCCGCATATAGTCATAGATCTCGGTGACGGTGCCGACCGTCGAACGTGGGTTCTTCGAGGTGGTCTTCTGCTCGATGGAGATCGCTGGCGACAGGCCGTCGATCTGGTCGACGTCCGGCTTCTGCATCATTTCGAGGAATTGCCGTGCATAGGCCGACAGGCTCTCGACATAGCGGCGCTGGCCCTCGGCGTAGATGGTGTCGAAGGCAAGCGACGACTTGCCAGACCCCGACAGGCCGGTCATGACGATCAGGCTGTCACGCGGCAGGTCGAGATCGACATTCTTCAGATTGTGTTCGCGTGCCCCGCGAATAGAGAGATATTTATGGTCGGCCATCGCCGGTCGCCGCCTCAGAATCTGGAATTCGTGGGATGGGCGGGTTTTCCCGACCATCCCCTATGTAGGCAATTTCGCCGCCTTTTCGAGAGACGCCACAACTCTCGACTAAAGCGTTTAACCGCCTTTCGCGCGAACGGGCAAGCGGAAAGAACAAAGGCCGAACACGCTCCTGACAAAAGCTGCCCGTACAGCCGGCTTCACAAAGCGTCTCGCGATCACATTTTTCGGTAACCGGCTATTCAAGGTTGACGTCCCTGCGTCACGGGGGCAGACTCCAGACGTCAACGAAGCCGGCCGTCTTTCGATGGCCTCGCGGCCTGGGGCTAGCCTGCGAGACGCCGCGGGTTATGCGATGAGCGCTTCGACGACAGTCGCAACGAACAGAAGGAGAGCAGAGGCATGACTCCACCGGATAGTTCCTTGAGGCTCCACGTGTCGCTGGAGCCGCGGCAGGTATAAGTGACCAGGTCAGGCGTTTTGCGCTACCTGCCAACGTTGACTTGCCGATCCCCACAACAATCAGAGACTGCTAGTCGGATCGTCGGCTGAACGCCGCGAAGCATCCGAAATGAAAAGCCGGCATGAAACTCCCGGCAATTTGGATTTCAGATCCAAGAAGCCCCGTCAGCTGCACAAGCAATGGCGGGGCTGTTCGTTTGAAGCGCACATTTGTGGTGCATACCAGGCGAGCTTACCGGCTGGGGGGCCTGATCCCGCCGGTAGCGACATCGATGGTTATGCTACCGGAAATCCGAACGTCGGTATCGCCGATCTTGAACGTGCCGTTGCCGCTGCTGGGAAGCGCCTCGTCGGGCTCGGGCTGCGGGGCTGGCCCCGCGATGCGATAATCGCTGGTCACACCGGGCAGGGCGCCCTTTTGCGAGGACGTCGAATTATCTTGGGCAAGTGCCGCGCCGACCAACATGTTCGTGCCCACAATGGCGGCAATGGCAAGGCATAGGCTGGATGAACGGCTGGCGGTCATCACCTGACTATAGTGCGGCGATAGCGCCGAAGCCAGACCGGCGGCGCTGAAAGTTGCCAGCCCTCATGTCGCTCAGTTCGGTTCGAAGGTGCTTCATGCGGCCTGCTTGCGAGTGTCGAAAACATGGTCGACGAGGCCCCAATCCTTGGCCTCCTGCGCAGTCATGAAAAAGTCGCGGTCGAGCGTGCGTTCCACTTCTTCGTAGGTGCGGCCGCAATGGTGGGCGTAAAGATCGGTCATGCGCCGCTTGGTGCGAAGGATGCCCTCGGCATGGCGCTGGATATCGGAGGCTTGGCCCTGGAAGCCGCCGAGAGGCTGGTGCAGCACGATGCTGGTGTTGGGTAGCGCGATGCGCCGCCCCGGTGTGCCGGCCATCAAAAGGAACGAGGCCATCGAGGCGGCGAAACCCATACAAACGGTGGAGACCGGGCAGCTGATATACTGCATCGTATCGTAGATGGCGAAACCGCTGGTCACCACGCCGCCCGGCGAGTTGATGTAGAGCGAGACCTCCTTGTCGGGGTTGTCGGATTCCAGCGACAGAAGCTGGGCGCAGACCAGCGCCGAGGTGCCATCATCGATCGGCCCGTTGATGAAGACGATGCGCTCGCGTAGCAGCCGCGAAAATATGTCGAAGGCACGTTCGCCGCGGCTCGACTGCTCGATCACCATCGGCACCAAATTGGCAAGGCCGCTCATTATTTTTCTCCGTAGGCTGATCGGGTTCAGGCCGCGCGCAGAAGGAGGCGCGGGGTGTTTGCGGCGATCTGCTTGTGCTTGAGAGTGCGCGCTTCAAACGAAAGCCGGCAACCGGCGCATGCTATCGCGATCTCCGGCACTGCTGCCCGAGCAAAACCATCATGGACGATGCGCAGATGCGTGCCGCCGGAAACGGTGCGGTCGAGCGTAAAGGTGACGATGCTGTCCACTGGGCTGTCGTTCATTGGGCTGTCCAGGGGGCTGCCGGGCGGCACCTGCGTATCGCCGGGCGCCGGCCGCTCCCGCCAGGAGTAGCGCAGCAGCCGTCCGGGATCCGCGTCGAGGATTTCGCACTCGATCGGCGCATTCGGCGCTTTAAAGGCAAAGCGGTTGCCGATTTCGGGCTTGATGTCGTTCGGCATCATCCAGGCCGCGAGCAGATCCGGCACCGTCAGCGCCCTCCACACTTTTTCCGGCGGCTCGGGCAGTTCGCACTCGAACTCGATCTTGTCTACGGCCATTTCCGCGCGTTCTTTGCCTCGGCTGGTCATTGGTCCATGTCCTTCAACACCGTCTTGAGCCTTTCGATGCGCTCTGGCCAGAACGCACGGTAGCGTTCGATCCAGCCGAGCAGCGGCGCAAGCCCCTTCGGATCGACGCGGTAATAGGCGTTGCGGCCGGCCCGCCGCTCGACGACGAGGCCGGCGCCGCGCAGCACGGCGAGATGCTGCGATACCGCCGGCTGCGATACCGGCATGCCAGTGCGCAGTTCCGACACCGTCATCTCGCCGTCGGCGAGCCGCTCATAGACGGCGCGACGCGTTGGATCGGCCAGTGCCCGAAAAATCTCTGCTTCGATCATTCCGAAAGCATAAGTCTATACTTATCGGTTTGGCAAGCCGCTTTTTAAGACAGGCGGTGTTTTTACGACGGGCGCGATTTTACAAAGGCGTCGGAAGCCAGCGTCTCACCATGTCTGGAGATCCGCTAAACGTCGCCTCGAAAACGGGTGACGCGAGCACGGCATGGATATGAAGCAGTTCGGAGCCGACGTTCCGGAAGCCATGTTGCCTGAGCGCGGCAACAACAAGCGACTGTCCGGCAGTCAAGACGAGATGCTCATCATCGATCCACATCTCGGCCCTGCCGGCGATGACGGTAAGCACTTCCTCGACCGGGTGCCAATGTGTCGGGGCGCCAACCGTGGGTTCGACCCATTGTTCAAATATGCAAAGTTGAGTTGCGCCGTTGCAGGCCGAGACATGCATGCGGGTCTTTACTCCCGCCCGCCATTCTTCTTGCGGCTGATCGTCATGCTCGACCATCTTCATTGAGTTCGCCTCGATCTCAGGGTTCGTGGAAATTCGACGCCAGGACACTACTTGTTACTGACATCTATTGACAGTGCAGGGCCTTTAACTTAGAACGAATAGAGAACAAAAACCTTGTGGGAAAAGGCAGCCACAGCAGGCAGGGATTATCCATAGCCTGTAAGGTGCAGCGACAAAAATTTGGTTTCGGATGAGCGCGGAGAAGTGTCATGGCGGGTAGCGTCAACAAGGTCATTCTGGTGGGCAACCTCGGGGCGGACCCTGAAATCCGCCGCCTGAATTCGGGTGACCCGGTCGTCAACATCCGCATCGCAACGTCGGAAAGCTGGCGCGACAAGACATCCGGAGAGCGCAAGGAAAAGACCGAGTGGCACAATGTCGTGATCTTCAACGACCAGATCGCCAAGGTGGCCGAGCAGTATCTGAAGAAGGGCATGAAGGTCTATGTCGAGGGCCAGCTGCAGACGCGCAAATGGCAAGACCAGACCGGCAATGACCGCTATACGACCGAAATCGTGTTGCAGAAATTCCGCGGCGAGCTGCAGATGCTCGATGCGCGCGGCGAGGGCGGCGGCCAGGTCGGCAACTATGCTGGTGGTGGTGCGAGCCGCGGTTCCGATTTCGGCCAGTCCGGCCCGGGCGAAAGTTTCAATCGCGGTGGCGCCAACAAGGGTGGCGGCGGTGGTTCGTCGCGCGAGCTGGACGACGAAATTCCGTTCTGATTTCTCGGGGCAGACTGCCCTTGCGGCGAAAAGCGCCGGCATCTTGGCCACGAAATGGCGTCCCGAAAATCTGTCTTGGATTTTCGGGACGTTGTGCGTTTGAGCGGTGAAAGGACGTATCAGTTGAAAGCAAGGGTCAAATGGGTCGAGGAGCGCACTTTCATTGGCGAGTCCGCCAGTGGGCACAAGCTGGTGCTAGGCACTGCGTTTGGGCCGGAGGGCAAGACACCGGGGCCGAGCCCAATGGAACTGGTGCTGATCGGCACCGGCGGCTGCTCGGCCTATGACGTGGTCCATATCCTGGAAAAGGGGCGCGAGGCAGTTGAAGATTGTGTGGTCGAACTCGATGCCGACCGTGCAGAAGCCGATCCCAAGGTGTTCACCCGCATCCACATGCATTTTGTCGTCAAGGGCCGGGCGCTGTCACACGACAAGGTGAAGCGGGCAATCGGGCTTTCGATCGAGAAATACTGCTCGGCCTCGGCAATGATGGCCAAGACTGCCGAGATTACCCACGACTTCGAAGTCATTGAAACGACGGCGACGTAGGGCAGCTCCTAAGTCGCCATCAGCGCCTTGATGCCGTCGGCGACGAACTGTACGGCGAGCGCCGCCAGGATGACGCCGAGCAGCCGCGTCAGGATCGAACGGCCGGTTTGCCCGAGGATACGGTCGATGCGCTCTGACAGCACGAACACGAGGTAGGTGATGGCGAGGCAGATGGCGATGATGCCGACAAGGGCTGTCTGCGCGCCCAAACCCTGAAACGAGCTTGAGAGCAGGACGGTCGCCGAAATCGCGCCGGGACCGGCAATAAGCGGGATCGCCAGCGGAAAGGCGGCGATGTTGTGGATCATGTCCCTGGTGATGGCGACGTCGCCGATCTTCTCCTTGCGGTCCTGCCGGCGCTCGAACACCATTTCGAAGGCGATGAAGAACAGCAGAAAGCCGCCGGCGACGCGGAAGGCCGGCAGGGTGATGCCGAAGACTGACAGGATCGACGCGCCGGCGATTGCGAACAACGCCACCACCAGGAAGGCGATGACCGAGGCGCGCACGGAGACCTGGTTGCGTTCCTCGCGGTTCATGCCGCGGGTCACGGCGAGGAAGAGCGGCGCCAGGCCGGGCGGATCGATCGTCACAAGTATGGTGACGAAGGCGTTGAACAGGCTGTCGAAGCTCGGCATGCTGACCCTCCCCGCCGGCAATGCCGGATATCGGGATTGGTAGAGCAAAGCGGAGCCAGTGGAAACCGTGCGGATCACGGGCTCGCGGCGCGCCGCGCCAGGAACTCGACTTCGAGACGCCAGGTGGCGCCGTCGTCCTGTGAGCGTTCGCCCAGCCAGCGGAACGAATTTTCGGTGATGCGCGAAAAGCTCCAGCGCACAGCAGATCCGGTGCCGTCTGCGCCTTGCTGGATAATGGTGTCGCCCTCGGCACGGCCGAGCTGGCGGCTGTAGTACTGGCTGCGCGGATCGCTCCAGAAGATGTGCCAGGCGTCGACGTCGGGGTCGTAGACGCGCAAAGTCGTGCCATAAAAGGTCCATTTGCCGAGCGACGGCGAGGCGCCGGCGTCACGGGCGGGCAGGATCCATACGTCCTGGATCGCGCGGCCTTCGAGCACCCAGCCGAAATGCACCTCGCCGCGCCCGGTCGGCACCTGGCCGTCCTCGAGATGGCGCGTGGCGTCGAACGTCCAGGCGCCGACGAAGCGGCCGTAAAGGTTCAGTTTCTCGGCAAGGGCCGGTACGGGTCCATCGCTGTGCAGGGCCTTGGCAAAGGAATTGGACATGGCTTCGCTCTCATCTTGTCAGGAGACCGGCAAGCATAGAGGCCGACAGGGGTTCTGCGCTTGGGAAAAATTGCTATATTTCGGCGATGGCGACGAGCGCGCACAGGCTGGCGTCGGGCCGAGGCTGGCAGGTGTCGGATGTTATCTGCACCGCCAGCGCCGCCGACAGGCCATTCGAGGAGGAGCATCGGGATTTCTGCATTGCCGCCGTAACCAGCGGCACCTTCCGCTATCGTGCGCGCCAGGGCACGGCGATGCTGGCGCCGGGCGCGCTCCTGCTCGGCAATCCCGGCACATGCTATGAATGCGGGCATGAGCATGGCGCTGGCGACCGCTGCCTCTCCTTCCATTTCGGACCGGCCTATATGGAGCGGATCGTCGCCGACGTGCCGGGCGCGAAGACGCTCGATTTCGGCAGGCCACGCCTGCCGCCCTTGCCGGCGCTGGTGCCGCTGCTCGCCGACGCGGAGGCGGCGCGCGAGATGGCCGACACCGGCGCGTTCGAGGAACTCGCCCTGCGCATTGCTGGTGCAGCGGTGACAGCGGCTTACGGCGCCACGGAAGGACAAAGCGCGCCGAGCCGTCGTGACCAGAAGCGTGTTGCCGAAGCGGTGCGGCGCATCGAACTCGATGCCGACCGGCCGATCTCGCTTGCCGAACTCGCCGACGAGACCGCTACCAGCCCCTACCATTTCCTGCGCACCTTCCGGCACGTCGCCGGCATGACGCCCTACCAGTTCCTGCTGAGAGCGCGGCTGCACAGGGCAGCCGTGCGGCTGCGGACCTCGGATCAGACGATTTCGGCGATCGCCTTTGCAGCGGGATTCAACGATCTATCAACCTTCAATCGTCGTTTCCGGCGGCTGATGGGCGAGGCGCCAGGTACTTATCGCGCCCGCCGGCGATGCCCGTGAAAGGGTGCCACGGCCATATCGTCGCAATTGGTTTATCCTTTTGAATTTGCCGCTAAAAACCACACTGGAAAACTGCCGCGATTGTTGGAGTTTCGGGCCGGCTTCCTATATAAGCACCAAGTGATTCCTGATTAGATTGTGATCCGATTTGACCGACCAAAAGACACCGCGCGGCGCCGACGGCGGCCCCACCGGCATCGAGCCGATATCCATCATTGAGGAGATGCAGCGCTCCTATCTCGATTACGCCATGAGCGTGATCGTCAGCCGTGCGCTGCCGGACGTGCGCGACGGCCTCAAACCGGTGCATCGCCGCATCCTCTACGCCGCCTATGAGAGCGGCTATCACTGGAACCGCAAATATGTGAAATCGGCACGCCCGGTCGCCGACGTGATGGGTAAATACCATCCGCACGGCGACGCCTCGATCTACGACGCTTTGGTGCGCATGGCACAGGATTGGTCGCTGCGCGTGCCGCTGATCGACGGGCAGGGCAATTTCGGCTCGATCGACGGCGATCCGCCGGCGGCGATGCGCTACACGGAATCGCGGCTGACCAAGGTCGCGCACGAGTTGCTGGAAGACATCGACAAGGACACCGTCGATTTCCAGGACACTTACGATGCGTCGGGCAGCGAACCGAAAGTCCTGCCGGCGCGCTTTCCGAACCTGTTGGTCAACGGCTCCGGCGGTATCGCCGTCGGCATGGCCACCAACATCCCGCCGCACAATCTGGGCGAGGTCTGCAACGGCGCCATTGCCCTCATCGACAATCCGGCGATCGACCTTCCGGCACTGATGGAGATCATTCCGGGGCCAGATTTCCCGACCGGCGGCATCGTGCTTGGCCGTTCCGGCATCTACAGCGCCTATTCGACCGGCCGCGGCTCCATCGTCATGCGCGGCCGCGTCAACGTCGAGGCGCGCGGCAACGACCGTGAATCGATCGTCATCACCGAGGTTCCCTATCAGGTGAACAAGGCGTCGATGATCGAGAAGATGGCCGAACTGGTGCGCGACAAGCGCATCGAAGGCATTTCCGACATTCGCGACGAGAGCGACCGCCAGGGCTACCGCGTCGTCATCGAACTGAAGCGCGACGCGGTCGCCGATGTCATCCTCAACCAGCTCTACCGCTTCACGCCGCTGCAGACGTCGTTCGGCGCCAACATGGTGGCGCTGAACGGCGGCAAGCCGGAATTGCTGACGCTGACCGACATGCTGAAGGCGTTCGTCGCCTTCCGTGAAGAGGTGATCAGCCGGCGCACGAAATTCCTGCTGCGCAAGGCGCGCGACCGTGCCCATGTGCTGGTCGGCCTTGCCATCGCCGTTGCCAACATCGATGAAGTCATCAAGCTGATCCGCACGGCGCCGGACCCGCAGACGGCGCGCGAGCAGTTGATGGAGCGTCGCTGGCCTTCGGGCGACGTGGAATCGCTGATTCTGTTGATCGACGATCCGCGCCATCGCATCAACGAGGACGGAACCTACAATCTCTCTGAGGAGCAGGCCCGCGCCATCCTCGAACTGCGCCTGCAGCGCCTGACCGCGCTCGGCCGCGACGAGATCGCCGACGAGCTGAATACGATCGGCGACGAGATCAAGGATTACCTGGACATCCTGTCGTCCCGCGCCCGCATCCAGCAGATCGTCAAGGACGAACTCATCGCCGTGCGCGACGAATTCGGCACGCCGCGCCGCACCGAGCTCGCCGAGGGCGGGGCGGACATGGAAGACGAGGATCTGATCCAGCGCGAGGACATGGTCGTCACGGTCAGCCATTCCGGCTACATCAAGCGCGTACCGTTGTCGCTCTACCGGGCGCAGCGCCGCGGCGGCAAGGGCCGCTCCGGCATGTCGACCAAGGAAGAGGATTTCGTCACCCGGCTGTTCGTCGCCAACACGCACACGCCGGTGCTGTTCTTCTCCTCGCGCGGCATCGTCTACAAGGAAAAGGTCTGGCGCCTGCCGATCGGCAACCCGCAATCGCGCGGCAAGGCGTTGATCAATATGCTGCCGCTCGAACAGGGCGAGCGCATAACCACCATCATGCCGCTGCCGGAGGACGAGACGAGTTGGGGCGAGCTCGACGTCATGTTTGCCACCACGCGCGGCACCGTGCGCCGCAACAAGCTTTCGGACTTCGTCCAGGTCAACCGCAACGGCAAGATTGCCATGAAGCTGGACGAGGAAGGCGACGAGATCCTCGGCGTCGAGACCTGCACCGACAACGACGACGTGCTTTTGACGGCAAGTTCCGGCCAGTGCATCCGCTTTCCGGTCAGCGACGTACGCGTCTTCCAGAGCCGCAATTCGGTCGGCGTGCGCGGCATTGCGATGGCCGATGGCGACCGGGTGATCTCGATGGCGGTGATCGAGCATGTCGATGCGCCGCCGGCCGAGCGTGCCGCCTACCTTAAGCGGGTGGTGGCCGAACGCCGGCTCGCTGCCGACATCGCGGCCGGCGAGGAGGAAGAAATCCAGCTCACCAATGAAGAGGTCGGCGAAGAGGCGGAGCTTTCCGACGAGCGCTATGAATTCCTCAAGGCGCATGAGCAGTTCGTGCTGACGGTGACGGAATATGGCTACGGCAAGCGTTCGTCGTCCTACGATTTCCGCCTGACCGGTCGCGGCGGCAAGGGTATCCGCGCCACCGATGTCTCGAAAACGGCCGAAATCGGCCGTCTGGTGGCGACCTTCCCGGTCGGCAATGACGATCAGATCATGCTGGTTTCGGATGGCGGCACCGTTATCCGCGTCCCGGTGAACGGCATTCGTTTCGCCAGCCGCGCCACCAAGGGCGTTACCATTTTCAATACCGCAGAGGGCGAGAAGGTCGTTTCGGTGGAGCGAATTTCAGAACCGCAAGCGGATGAAGAGATCGAAGAGAGTGTCGATGCCGAAGGTGGGGAGCCTGATACTACCGTCGAGTGAGTTTGCCACGACGGCGCCAGCCCTGTGGGCCGGCGTTGTCAAGAAACCCGGGCAATCTAGAAGTGGCGATAAGGCTTGCGGTTGCCGAAGCCTTCGAACCGCTTGGTATTGGCCTTGGCGCGGACGCGCTGTGCTTCCTGATGCAACCCGAATACGGTAGCGATCAGCATGGCGACGGTCATTGCGGTGGCGAGCATGTAGATCAGCATGTGCGTGTTCTCCTGCGCCTAACAACGATTAGATGGGTGTTTGGTTTCATCTTCTGCAGCTGCGACTTAGTGAACCCTGCGTGAAGCCGTTGTGAGCGGCACATTCATCTGTCGTTCACGTCGCCAAAACGTTCATGGGGCGGGCCTGCCTATCGGATTTGCCTTTAGGGGAGAGGCTCGCTAGAAGCACCTGCCATGACCGAACGCATCGCCCTTTATGCCGGCTCTTTCGACCCGCTGACCAACGGCCATCTCGACGTGCTGAAGGCGTCGCTGGCCGTGGCGGATACCATCTATGCGGCGATCGGCATCCATCCCGGCAAGAAGCCGCTGTTTTCCTTCGAGGAACGGGTCGATCTGATCGAAACGGCCGCGAAGGCGGAATTCGGCAGCGACGGTGCGCGTATCAAAGTAGTCGCCTTCGACGGGCTGGTCATCGACGCGGCCAGGAAGCATGGCGCCTCGATCATAATCCGCGGCCTGCGCGACGGCACCGATCTCGACTATGAGATGCAGATGGCCGGCATGAACGAGACCATGGCGCCGCAGCTGCAAACGGTTTTCCTGCCCGCCAGCCCCTCGGTGCGCACCATTACCGCCACACTTGTGCGCCAAATAGCTTCGATGGGAGGCGACATCCGCCCCTTCGTGCCGGCGGCCGTGGCCGGCGCGCTCACCGCCAAATTCGCGAAATAAATGCATGTCGCCCAAAAGTGGAACCCGGCTTTGGGTAACGACATGCATGAACGAAGATAGTCGGAGAAAGATCCCATGCAGCTGAAAAAGCTTGCCTTCTTGCTTGCCGTGCTTGCCGGTCTTGTGACCGCATCCGTGTCGGCGTTTGCCGCCGATCCGGAAAACACCATAATCGTAACGCTGAAGGACGGCGACGTGACCATCGCGCTGAGGCCCGACCTTGCGCCGAAGCACGTCGCGCAGATCAAAAAGCTGGTGCGCCAGGGCGCCTACGACAACGTCGCCTTTCACCGCGTCATCGACGGCTTCATGGCGCAGACCGGCGACGTCAAGTTCGGCAACATGAAGAGCGGCTTCAATGCCGACGCCGTCGGCACCGGCGGCTCCGATCTTCCCGACCTGCCGGCCGAATTCTCCAGCACCGAGCACTACCAGCGCGGCGTGGTCGGCATGGCCCGCTCCGACGATCCGAATTCCGCCAATTCGCAATTCTTCATCATGTTCGCGCCGGCACCGCCGCTCGACGGCCAGTACACCATCGTCGGCAATGTCGTCAGCGGCATGGAGCTGGTGGACCACATCAAGAAAGGCGAAGCGGCGCAGAACGGGACGGTGACCGACCCCGATCGCATGATCAAGGTGCGCATCGCCGCCGACGGCAAGTAACCCCAAGTTTCAAAAGGATATTTCTGACATGGCCGAAATCAAGGACCGCGAGAACGCGCTTATCATGGATACGACCAAAGGCAAGGTCGTCATCGAATTGTTTCCAGATCTGGCGCCCGGCCATGTGGGCCGTATCAAGGAGCTGGCGCGCGAAGGCGCCTATGACGGCGTGGTCTTCCACCGCGTCATCGACGGCTTCATGGCGCAGACCGGCGACGTCAAGTTTGGCAATTCCAACAAGCCGTCTTTCGCGCCGTCGCGCGCCGGCACTGGCGGTTCCGACAAACCCGATCTGAAGGCAGAGTTCTCCAATGCCAACCATGGCCGCGGCACCTGCTCGATGGCCCGCTCGCAGAACCCGAACTCGGCCAATTCGCAGTTCTTCATCTGCTTCGACGATGCCGCTTTCCTCAACCGCCAATACACGGTATGGGGCCAGGTCATCGAAGGCATGGACAATGTCGACAAGATCAAGCGCGGCGAACCGGTGCAGGATCCCGACAAGATCGTGTCGCTCAAGGTCGCGGCCGACGTGAAATGACCGGCCGGGTTGTCGCGGCCATCGCATTTGTGCTCGTCGCGGCGGCCACTCCGGCGCTGGCGACGGAATCGATCGTCTGCAGCGCCGACGGCGGCGCGGCATCGATCGATGTTTTGATGGGACACACGGCCGTCATTGCGGTGGCGCGTGTGTGGCTGGATGCCGGCGGCAAGACATGGACCACGGACGGCCAGCCGGGTTCAACGAAAGTCATCGTCGGACAGGCATTCGAAGACGACGACCGTATGCTGATCGATCTCACTGATGAGGGCCTCAGCTCGATCATCGCCAGATTGCGGCTGGTCAAGGCCAGTGAGCAGTCCAGTTTCGCGATGGGCGGTACGCTGAGCATAGACGGTGTCGGCGCTTGGGCGGTGACCTGCCCGGAACCTTGAGGCGGGGATTTCTTGCGCGTCGATCTTTTCGATTTCGATCTGCCGGACGAGCGCATCGCGCTTCGCCCAGCCGAGCCGCGCGACAGCGCCAGGATGCTGGTGGTCAGGCCGGGTGAGGGGCTCGAGGACCGGACGGTGCGCGACCTGCCGTCCCTGCTCAAGGCCGGTGATGTGCTGGTCTTCAACGACACCAAAGTTATTCCGGCGCAGCTGAAGGGCATCAGGCGGCGCGGCGAGGCGGCGGCGCAGGTCGAAGCCACGCTGCATATGCGGACGGCGCCCGACCGCTGGCTCGCCTTCATGCGCCCGGGCAAGCGCGTCACCGCCGGCGATCGCATCCATTTCGGTCATGACGCCAATTCCTGCTTTCTCGGCCAGCTCGACGCGACCGTGATCGAGAAGGGGGAAGGTGGCGAGGTGCTGCTCGGCTTCGACCTGTCAGGTCCGTTCCTCGACGAAGCGCTGCACGCCGTCGGGCATATCCCGCTGCCGCCCTATATCGCCTCCAAGCGTGACGACGACGAACGCGACCGCCGTGATTACCAGACCATTTATGCCAGGGAGGAGGGCGCCGTGGCCGCGCCGACGGCAGGGCTGCATTTCACGCCGGAGCTGTTTGCGACGCTCGACGCCAAGGGCATCGAGCGCCGTTTCGTCACGCTGCATGTCGGCGCCGGCACGTTTTTGCCGGTGAAAGCGGATGACACCGCCAACCACAAGATGCACGCCGAAACCGGCTCGGTCAGCCCGGAAACCGCCGAGGCGCTGAATGCTGCGAAAGCAAGAGGAAGGCGCATTATCGCTGTCGGCACGACATCGCTGCGCTTGTTAGAGAGCGCGGCTGGCGATGACGGCAGGCTGGCCGCGTGGTCGGGCCCGACCGACATCTTCATCACGCCCGGCTACCGCTTCAAGACCGCCGATATGCTGATGACCAATTTCCATCTGCCGCGTTCGACGCTGTTCATGCTTGTTTCGGCCTTCTGCGGTTTGCAGACGATGCGCGCCGCCTATGGGCATGCGATCGAGAACCGCTACAGGTTCTATTCCTATGGAGACGCAAGTCTTCTGTTCAGGGAGGATAATGATGGACGATGACCTGGAAACCTTCGACCGCGAAGCCTTGATCGCCGAGGTCAGGAAACTGCGCGCCGGCATCCGCCAACACCGCGACGCCACCGGCCATGATCTGTGCTGGCATCATCCCGACCTGTGGTCGCTTTTGCCCGAAAAGACGGAGCCGGCGATTGCCGTGCCGCCGTGGCCAAAATTCATGCGCGGCTGCATCCGCTACCGGCAATCACTCGACAAGCAGGCTCCAGATGCGCCGGTATTCGACAAGGAGTTCGATGGCCAGGGAATTCAATGACTGCCGCATTCACCTTTAACGTGCTGGCGACCGACGGCAGGGCGCGGCGTGGCGCAATCACCATGCCGCGCGGGGAAATCCGCACGCCCGCCTTCATGCCGGTCGGCACGGGCGGCACGGTGAAGGCCATGTATATGGATCAGGTGCGCGGCGTCGGCTCGGACATCATCCTCGGCAATACCTACCACCTGATGCTGAGACCCGGCGCAGAGCGCGTGGCGCGGCTCGGCGGCCTGCATGAATTCGCCCGCTGGCCGTATCCGATCTTGACCGACAGCGGCGGCTTCCAGGTGATGTCGCTGTCGAAGCTGCGGAAACTGACCGAGATCGGCGTGACCTTTCGCTCGCATATCGACGGCGGCGCCTACGAGATGTCGCCGGAGCGTTCCATCGAAATCCAGGGGTTGCTCGATTCCGACATCCAGATGCAGCTCGACGAATGCACGGCGCTGCCGGCCAAGCAGAACGAGATCGAGCGTGCCATGGAGTTGTCGCTGCGCTGGGCCGAGCGTTGCAAGACGGCATTCGGCGAGCAGCCCGGCAAGGCGATGTTCGGCATTGTGCAAGGCGGCGACGTGCCGGATCTGCGGTTGCGCTCGGCGCAGGCGCTGAAGGCAATGGAGCTGAAGGGCTATGCGATCGGCGGGCTGGCCGTCGGCGAGCCGCAAGCGGTGATGCTGGAGATGCTCGACATCACTTGCCCGGAGCTGCCGGCTGACCGGCCGCGCTACCTGATGGGTGTCGGCACGCCGGACGATATCTTGAAGTCGGTGGCGCGCGGTATCGACATGTTCGACTGCGTGATGCCGACGCGGGCAGGGCGGCATGGCCTTGCCTATACACGGCGCGGCAAGGTCAATCTGCGCAACGCTCGCCATGCCGACGATCCGCGCCCGCTCGATGAGGAAAGCGACTGCCCGGCCGCACGCGACTATTCGCGGGCCTATTTGCACCATCTGGTGCGCTCGCAGGAGTCGCTTGGCGCCATGCTGCTGACTTGGAACAATCTGTCCTATTACCAGCAGCTGATGCAGGACATCCGTGCCGCGATCGTGGCGCAGACCTTCGAGGCGCGCGCGGCGGAGATATCAGAGGGCTGGGCGCGGGGCGATATTCCGGCCGTCTAGCGCGTCCCTGCGATTGACGGACTGCCTGCCCGGGAGCAGAGTTCCGCTGCGGGGATCAGCCATGACCGTTACATACGACTTTGCCGGCAAGACGGCGATCGTTACCGGTGGCTCAAGGGGCATCGGCAGGGCCGTGGCCACGCAGTTGGTAAGGTCGGGAGCCGACGTCTGGATATGGGACGCCGATCCTGCGCCGAATGATGAAACCCGCAGCCAGACCGTCGACGTGACCAAGGCGCAGGACATAAGCAATGCCCTCGGCGAAGTCGTCGCCAGTACGGGCCAAATCGATATTCTCGTCAACAATGCGGGCTATCTTGGTCCTTACCTTGGCTTCGAGGCCTTCGATCCGGCCGAATGGCGCATCATCGGGGTCAATCTCGTCGGGACGTTCGAGGTCACGCACCAGGTATTGCCGGTCATGCGCAAGACCGGCCGCGGCCGCATCGTCAACATGGGATCGCTCGCCGGCAAGGAAGGATTGCCGAACCTAGCGGCCTATTCGGCGGCGAGCGCAGGCATCATTGCCTTCACCAAAGCCTTGTCGCGTGAGGTCTGCGACACCGACATTCGCGTCAACTGCGTCGCGCCCGGACCGATCGATACCGATCTTATCCGGCGTCTCGGCAACGAGGTCGTCAGTGAGATGATTGGGGCCAGTCCGCTCAAGCGGCTTGGGGCGGCGGAGGAGGTCGCGGCGCTGGTCCTCTGGCTCTGTTGCGATGCCTCGAGCTTCAATACCGGCGCGGTGTTCGACATGTCGGGCGGCAGGGCGCGGTATTGACGCACGCGCCTCAGGTGCTGACGGAGTTCGCCGCCCGCAAGCTGCAGCCGGTGATCTTGAAGCTGCCGTCCGGCTGCTGCTCCAGCGTGTAGACCGCCACGTAGTCCTTGCCGTCGGGTCCGACGATCAGCACCTGCTGGATGATCGAGACCGGCCCGGTCTGCTCGACCTTGCCGAAGGAATAGCTCTGCGGCTTGCGCACCGGCGCGTAGCCGTTGGTGACCATGTTCATGAAGGTGTCGACGGTCGGGAATATCCGTTTCACGTTCGGCGCCGCGAAACTGTAGGCGGTGGCGCCGTCATCGGCGAGGAAGGCTTTCAACTGGCTGTCTATGACTGTCTGCGCCGCCTTGACCTCAGCGTCGCCGGCAAATGCCGAAGAGGCCAGGAGCAGTGGAACGATTGCGAATGCGAATAACGCGCTGCGCATGGTCTGCCTCCGTTGTCCCTCAAAAATCGCTATCCGAAGACGCATCATACCATACGCCTCGAGACGCCTCGCGGTTTCAGCGATCGCAAACATTCGCCTGTCTGGCGAGACCGAGCCGAATTCCAACGCTTGAAAGCCCGCTCTCAGTCTGCGAGAAGGGCCGCTCATTCGAGCTGAGGCTAGGCAGGACCAGGCAATGAAGGCATTTTTCGTGCAGATAAAGTGCGATCTGGGCAAGGCCTACGACGTTGCCAGCGCCCTGGCCGATGCCGAGATCGCTTCGGAAATCTACTCGACAGCCGGAAATTACGACTTGCTCGCCAAATTCTATGTCGACGACGAGGAAGACATCGGCCACTTCGTCAACGAGAAAGTGCAGATTCTTCCCGGCATCAAGGACACGTTCACGGTCGTCACCTTTCGCGCGTTTTGATCCGCATCCGGCATCTGCCCGGACAGGAAGCAAAGCCTGACCACGGCCCTATCGGTACTGCCTTAATTTTAGGCAAGAGCGATATACTGATCGCCGGCGCCCACCAAATCACCGATTGCGCTTGATTTTCTCCAGCGAGGCCAGTGAAATGGCGTCACAGGGGAGTATGCGATTGGCAGCGTTCGACGAAATGCTACCGGAAGTTTCCGGGCTGAGAAAACCGTATTCGGCTTACGATCGCTGGCTGAAGGAACAGGACCCGGCCAGGCTTACCGAGAAGATGCAGGACGCCGAACGCGTCTTTCGCAAGACCGGCATCACTTTCGCCGTCTATGGCGAGCAGGAAGCATCGGAGCGGCTGATACCCTTCGACATCGTTCCGCGCATCATTTCGGGCAATGAATGGCGACGGCTAACGCAAGGCATCGAGCAGCGCGTTCAGGCGCTGAACGCCTTTCTCGATGACATCTACCATCGCCAGGAGATCTTGCGCGCCGGCCGGGTGCCGAAGGAGTTGATCGCCAAGAACGAGGCGTTCCTGCCCGAGATGATCGGGGTGCGGCCGCCGGCCGGCGTCTATACCCATATTATCGGCGTCGACATAGTGCGCATCAGCGAGAACGAGTTCTACGTGCTGGAGGACAACGCGCGCACGCCGTCCGGCGTCTCCTACATGCTGGAGAACCGCGAGACGATGATGCAGCTCTTTCCCGAGTTGTTCCAGCAGATCAAGGTGCGGCCGGTTGAGAATTATCCGCAGCTCTTGCGCCAGTCGCTGGCCGCAGTGCGGCCGCAAAGCACCAAGGGCGCGCCGACCATTGCCGTGCTGACGCCGGGCAGCTTCAACTCGGCCTATTTCGAACATGCTTTCCTTGCCGACCAGATGGGGGTGCAACTCGTCGAAGGGCAGGATCTGCGCGTCGTCGATGGCCATGTCGCGATGCGCACTACCGAGGGCTACAAGCAGATCGATGTGCTCTACCGGCGTGTCGACGACTCGTTCCTCGATCCGTTGACCTTCCGCCCCGATTCGGCACTTGGCGTGCCGGGCATTATGGACGTCTACCGCGCCGGCAATATCACGATCGCCAATGCGCCGGGAACCGGCATCGCCGACGACAAGGCGATCTATTCCTACATGCCCGAGATCGTCGAATTCTACACCGGCCGCAAGGCGATGCTCGGCAACATCCCGACCTGGCGCTGCTCGGAGCCGGACAGCCTGAAATATGTGCTCGAACACATCGACGAATTGGTGATCAAGGAAGTCCACGGGTCCGGCGGTTACGGCATGCTGGTCGGCCCGGCGGCGACCAAGAAGGAATGCGAAGAGTTTTCCAAAAAGCTCGCGACAAAACCGTCGAACTACATCGCCCAGCCGACGCTGGCGCTGTCGACCTGCCCGATCCTGACGGACAAGGGGCTGGCGCCGCGCCACGTCGATCTGCGCCCCTATGTGCTGGTTTCCGACCGTATCCAGATCGTGCCCGGCGGGCTGACCCGAGTAGCGCTCAAGGAAGGCTCGCTGGTCGTCAATTCCTCGCAAGGCGGCGGCACGAAGGATACGTGGGTGTTGGATGATTAGAGAGTGAATAGTGAATAGTGAATAGTAAGGATATGTGTCGTTGATGTTGGTGAAATGCCCTGAAGTGAAGCACGCAGCATCGTGGCCCGGAATCTGGACAGTCACCAATCACTATTCACCATTCACTATTCACCGCAGGACCGCCTGACATGCTTCTCGGCCGCACCGCCAACGGGCTTTACTGGATGAACCGCTATATCGAGCGGGCGGAAAACATGGCGCGGCTGGTGGATGCCGGCCTGCGCATGGCGCTGACTCGTACTCAGAACGCTTCGGAGGAGTGGAATTCGGTGCTGCTCAGCGCCGGTTCGGACGCCGCCTTCACGCAGAAATATTCCGACTACACCGCAGCCAATGTCGCCGATTATCTGCTGCGCGATACATCGAACCCGTCGAGCACGATGTCGTCTATCGAAACGGCCCGTAACAATGCCCGCATGGTGCGTACCGCGTTGACGCGTGAAACCTGGGAAAGCATCAACGAAGCCTGGATGTCGCTGAAGCGGATGCTGGCCAAGCCGATCGACGAGCGCGACCTGCCCAACGCGCTCGACGCAATCAAACGCGAGACGGCGCTGATTCGCGGATCGTTCTACGGCACGATGCTGCGCAACGAGATTTTCGATTTTTCGCAACTCGGCACGTATGTCGAACGCGCCGACAACACCGCGCGCATCCTGGATGTGAAATACTACGTGCTGTTGCCGTCGATCTCCTGGGTCGGCTCGACGCTGGACAACTACCAGTGGGAATCGATCCTGCGCTCGGTGTCGGCGCATCGTTCCTATCGCTGGGTTTATGACGCCGACTACAAGCCGAGCAACATCGCCGATTATCTGATCCTCAACGTGCGCATGCCGCGCTCGCTGACCTTTTGCTACCGCTTCCTGACGGAGCATCTCAAATTCCTGGGTGACGACTATGGGGAGCGCCACGCCTGTCATGCGACGGCTGCCAAGACCCAGGCCATGCTGACGGCCGGGTCGATCAAGGATATTTTCGACGCCGGCCTGCATGAATTCCTGGCCAATTTCATCCGCGACAACACCAGGCTCGGCGACGAGATCGCGCAGGATTACAGGTTCTATTGAGCATGACGCCAAAAAGCGGAGACCGGTTTTCGGAAAAGCTCATGCTCCAGGGACGTGTGCGATGCGGCTGAAGATCACCCACCGGACCGAATACCGCTACGATGCGCCGGTGCATTATTTGTTGCAGCGTTTGCGGCTGCTCCCGGTGAACGGGCGCACCCAGACGGTACTGTCCTGGGCGCTGAAGATTGAAGGCGCACGCGAGGAAGTGCGTTTCACCGACCATTTCGGCAATGATACCCGGCTGTTGAGCGTCGAGGGCGAGCGCGACTTCATCACCGTCGAAGCTGCCGGCGAAGTGGTGACGCGCGACACTGCCGGCGTCTGCGGACCGCACCAGGGTTTCGCGCCGCTCTGGCTGTTCGGCCATGAAACGCCGCTGACGACGATCGGCAGCGGCATTCGCGAGCTTGCTGCCTCGGTCGGCAAGGGCACCGACATTGAGAGGCTGCACCGGCTAATGGCCGTAATCGGCGAGCGTGTCGCTTATACACCCGGCACCACCAACGCGACGACGCCGGCCGAAGAGGCCCTGGCGCTCAAGACCGGCGTTTGCCAGGACCACAGCCACATCTTCGTTGCCGCGGCGCGCGCCATGGATTTTCCGGCGCGCTACGTCAGCGGCTATCTGATGATGGATGCGGCGATCGAGCAGGCGGCAAGCCACGCCTGGGCCGAGGCGCATGTCTCGGGCCTCGGCTGGGTCGCCTTCGACGTAGCCAACGGCATTTCTCCAGACGAGCGCTATGTGAAGGTGGCGACCGGCCGCGATTATCGCGACGCCACGCCGGTGTCGGGAATTCGGCAGGGACAGGCGGAAGAACAGCTTGCGGTCACCGTCACCGTGGAGCAGTAATCCCCGGCAAGATTGTTGCCAAAGAGATTCGATGACCTATTGCGTCGGCCTGAAGATCGATCGCGGGCTCGTGTTCATGTCGGACACGCGCACCAATGCCGGCATGGATTCGATCTCGACCTTCAGGAAGATGCATGTCTGGGAAGAGCCGGGCGAGCGCGTCATCGTTTTGATGTCGGCCGGCAATCTGGCGACGACCCAGGCCGTGGTCAGCCTGCTCGACGAACGCACCAAGGCAGTGGCCGAGCGCCGTGCCACGCTGCTCGAAACGCCTTCCATGTACCAGACAGTGCGGTTGGTCGGAGACACCGTCAAGGAGGTCATCGCCAGCTCGTCGCCGGCTGGCGAAAAGGCGGATTCCTACTTCAACGCCTCCTTCATCCTCGGTGGTCAGATCAAGGGCAGCGCGCCGCGCCTGTTCATGATCTATCCGGAAGGCAATTTCATCGAATCCACCGACGACACGCCGTTCTTCCAGATCGGTGAGACCAAATACGGCAAGCCGATCATTATCCGCGCTTATGAAAAGACGATGAGTTTCGCCGAGACGGTGAAGTTGCTGTTGGTGTCGTTCGACTCGACGCTGAAGTCCAACCTGTCGGTCGGCCTGCCGCTCGACCTGCTGTTCTATGAAAAGGACACTTTCAAGGTCGGCCTCAAAAAGCGAATAACCCAGGACGATCAATATTATCGCACGATCTCGGATAGCTGGTCGAACGCGCTGAAGACCGCCTTTGCCAGTTTGCCTGATTTTCCCGAATGAAAACCTACGTTTTTCGTGCTCTTTGATGGCGGCTCGATGAGGCGCTACGGAGGCGAAGATGAATAGGGACGAATTCCGCGAATGGTCGCTGCGAGCGGCTGAATGGGGCGTCGACTACAGAAACAGCCTTCGGGAGAGACCGGTGCGGCCGCTTGTCGAGCCCGGCGAAATCTTCAAAAGCATCGATACCGCGCCGCCGGAAGACGGTGAAACGATGCAGGCAATCTTCGCCGATTTCGAGCAAAAGATCCTGCCTGGCATGACGCACTGGCAGCATCCGCGTTTCTTCGCCTATTTTCCGGCTAACGCGGCACCGGCATCCGTCGTGGCCGAGTATCTGGTTTCCGCGATGGCCGCGCAATGCATGCTCTGGCAGACCTCGCCGGCGGCAACCGAGCTCGAGATGCGGGTCGTCGACTGGATGCGGCAGGCGCTTGGTTTGCCGGAGGGATTTTCCGGCGTCATGCAGGATTCGGCTTCATCGGCGACGCTTGCCGCCGTGCTGACCATGCGCGAGCGCGCGCTCGACTGGCAAGGCAACAAGAGCGGCCTGCAGGGCCAGCCGGTCGTGCGGGTCTATTCTTCCGACCAGGTCCATACTTCCATCGACCGGGCGATCTGGGTGTCGGGCATCGGCGAGGCGAACCTCGTGCGCATTCCGGTCGCCGGACGCTTCCGCACCATGCGGACGGCGGCTCTGGAAGCAGCTATCGTCACCGACCGCGAAAACGGCATGCTGCCGGCCGGCATTATCGCCAGCGTCGGCGGCACCAGTACCGGCGGCACCGACGATGTCGCGGCTGTTGCCGCTGTGGCGAAGCGGCACGGGCTCTACCTGCATGTCGATGCCGCATGGGCCGGCTCGGCCATGATCTGCCCCGAGTTCCGGCATTTCTGGGCCGGCGCCGAAAGTGCCGATTCCATCGTCTTCAACCCGCATAAATGGCTGGGCGCACAGTTCGATTGCTCGATGCAGTTCATCCGCCAGCCGGAGGACCTCGTGCGCACGCTGGCGATCAAGCCCGAATTCCTCAAGACGCATGGCCGCGACGGGGTCATCAACTACTCCGAATGGTCGGTGCCGCTCGGCCGAAGGTTCCGCGCGCTGAAACTTTGGTTCCTGCTGCGTGCGCATGGCTTGGAAAATCTGCGGAACATGATCCGCAACCATGTCGCCTGGAGCGAGCGCCTCGTCGCCTGGCTGTCTCGGGAGCCGGATTTCGAGATCGTCACGGAACCGATGCTGTCGCTGTTCTCATTCCGCCATCTCGCGGCTGCGGGAATCGACCTTGACGAGCACAATTTGCGGCTGGTCAACGCGATCAACGATGACGGCCGCATTTACCTGACGCAGACCCGGGTGGACGGGCAGGTGGCGATCCGCTTTCAGGTCGGGCAGTTCGAAACGACTGCGGCGGACGTCGATACTGCTTTCGAGGTCATCACTGAGATCGCGCGGGGCCTGAGTTGATAGCCTCGTCGAGTTTGCGCCGGAGCTTTTCTCTCTGCAGTTGCCCGATTTTCATTAGCCGGCTCATACCTGTTCATGGCTTTCGTTTTCAGCTATAGACGAGAAAAACGAAAATGAGAGGTTGCTAGATGTACCTGTCGCCGCGTCATTCCGAAATCATCCAGATGGCCAAGGACCATGGCCGCGTACTGGTCGAGGAGCTGGCGACGCATTTCAACGTGACGCCGCAAACGATCCGCAAGGATCTCAACGATCTCTGCGACCAGCGGCTTTTGTCCCGCATTCATGGCGGGGCGTTGTTCCCGTCCGGCATCGAGAACATGGAATATGAGGCTCGGCGTAAGATCGCCGCCGAGGAGAAGGAGGCGATCGGCCGCGCAGCAGCCCGGCTGATCCCCGACAACGCGTCTCTGTTCATCAATATCGGGACAACGACGGAAGCTGTCAGCAAGTCGCTGCTCGATCACAGCGGCCTGATGGTCATCACCAATAACATCAATGTTGCCAACAGGATGCGCATATATCCTTCGATCGAGGTGGTGATCGCCGGCGGTGTCGTGCGCGGTTCCGACGGCGGTGTGGTCGGCGAGGCAGCGGTCGATTTCATCAGGCAGTTCAAAGTCGATTTTGCGGTAATCGGCGCCTCGGCCATCGACCATGACGGCGCACTGCTCGACTTCGATTTTCGCGAGGTGAAGGTGGCCCAGGCGATCATCGCCAACGCCCGGCATGTGATCCTGGTGTCGGACCAGACCAAATTCGAGCGCACCGCGCCCGTCCGCATTGGCCATCTGTCGCAGGTCAACACCTTTATCACCGATCGTTGCGACATCCCGTCGGTGCGCAAGATCTGTCAGGAGGCAGAAGTTCAGCTGATCGAAACGTCGCTCTCCTAGAGATGCCGTAGCGGCATCTTCCGCCTATTATTATTTCGTTTGACATTCGTTATCATTTCGAAATAATTCCCCTACGGTTTCGCAAGAACCCAAAAATGCTGCAATGCGAAATCGAGGGAGGATTCTTTTGAGCGCATCACCGATTCATGACATTTTCGTCATCGGTGGCGGCATCAATGGCTGCGGCATCGCCCGCGATGCCGTTGGACGTGGCTTTTCGGTCTTTCTTGCCGAGATGAACGATCTGGCCAGCGGGACCTCTTCCGGCTCGACCAAACTGATCCATGGCGGCTTGCGCTATCTCGAGTTCTACGAATTCCGCCTGGTACGCGAAGCGCTGATGGAACGTGAGGTCCTGTGGAGGAACGCGCCGCACATCATCTGGCCGATGCGCTTCGTGCTGCCATACGCCAAGGGGCTGCGTCCGGCCTGGCTAATCCGGCTCGGGCTTTTCCTCTACGACCATATTGGCGGGCGCAAATTGCTGCCGCCGACGAAAACGCTGGACATGGCCAAGGATCCGGCCGGCAAGCCGCTGAAGCCGCTGTTTCGAAAGGCGTTCGAATATTCGGACGGTTGGGTCAACGATGCCCGGCTGGTTGTGTTGAACGCCCGTGACGCTGCCGAGCGCGGCGCAACCGTTAGAACCCGAACAAAGGTCGTCAGCGCACGCCGCGAAGGCAATCTCTGGACGGTCAGGCTTGAAAATGTGCGGACCGGCGATACCGAGGAGGTCAAGGCGCGGCTGCTGGTCAATGCCGCCGGCCCGTGGGTCGACCAGGTGCTGTCGGCCACCGTCGGCTTGAACGACGTGCACAATGTCCGCCTCGTACAAGGCAGCCACATCGTCGTTGGCAAGAAATTCGACGACCCACGCGCATATTTCTTTCAGAACAAGGACGGGCGCATCATTTTCGCCATCCCTTACGAGGACGAATTCACGCTCATCGGCACCACCGATCGGGACTATCCCGGCGATCCGCACAACGTCAGGATCAGTGACGCCGAGATCGACTATCTCTGCGCTGCGGCAAGCGAATATTTCGCGCAGCCGGTCAAGCCGTCGGATATCGTCTGGACCTATTCCGCGGTGCGGCCGCTCTACGACGATGGCGCCTCAAAGGCGCAGGAAGCCACCCGAGACTATGTGCTGAAGGCCGATGGAGGCGAGGGTGCCGCCCCGATCGTCAACGCCTTTGGCGGCAAGATCACCACCTACCGCAGATTGTCGGAATCGATGCTTGAGAAGATCGAGGGTTTTCTCGGCAAGCGCGGCAAATCATGGACGGCAAACGCGCCGCTGCCCGGCGGTGACTTTGCCGTCACCGGCTTCGATGCCGAGGTGGCGAAACTGAAGACGGCGTACCCGTTCCTCGACGCGCGGCTGGCCCGCCGGTTGACCCGGCTCTACGGCACCCGCGCAAGGAAGCTGCTGGGCCTCGCCAAGTCGAACGTCGATCTTGGCCGCAACTTCGGCGCCGATCTCTTCGAAGCCGAGGTGCGCTACCTCGTCGAAAACGAATGGGCGATGACTGCCGAGGATGTATTGTGGCGCCGGACCAAGCGCGGCCTGCGTCTCAGCCGTGAGCAGGCGGCAGTGCTCGACGAGTTCATGCGCGGAATAAGCCGGCAGCACGTAGCGGCTGCCGAATAGGGACGGCCGACTGATGCAGAAAGCCTGGGAGGAGGCATCATGCTTGAACTGAGAAACGTGACGAAGAAGGTGGGTGCGGCGGAACATATCCGCGACGTCTCGCTGACGTTTCAGCACGGCTCGCTCAACGTCCTGCTCGGGCCGACGCTCTCCGGCAAGACCAGCCTGATGCGGCTGATGGCGGGCCTCGACGTGCCGACCTTCGGCTCGGTCTGGTTCGATGGCAAGGATGTCACTGGCATGCCGGTGCAAAAGCGCAACGTCGCCATGGTCTACCAGCAATTCATCAATTATCCGGCGATGACGGTCTACGAGAACATCGCCTCGCCGCTGCGGGTGGCCGGCACGGATCAGGCAACGGTCGACAGGGAGGTGCGCAATGCCGCCGCCCTTCTCAAACTCACGCCCTATCTCGATCGGACGCCTCTCAGTCTGTCGGGCGGCCAGCAGCAGCGCACCGCGCTGGCCCGCGCCATCGTCAAGAATGCCAGCCTCGTGCTGCTCGACGAGCCGCTCGCCAATCTCGACTACAAGCTGCGCGAAGAATTACGCGCGGAACTGCCGAAGGTCTTCGCGGCCGCCGGCACAATCTTCGTTTATGCCACGACCGAGCCGCACGAGGCCTTGCTGCTCGGCGGCAACACGGCAACGCTTTCCGAGGGCAGCATCACCCAGTTCGGGCCGACCATCGAAGTGTTCCGCAAGCCGGTCGATCTGGTGACGGCGAGAACCTTCGCCGATCCGCCGCTCAACACCATCGTGCTTGCCAAGAAGGGCCTGGATTTCCTGCTCGAGGGCGGCGTGAAATTGCCGGTGCCGGCCGAGCTCTTCGGCATTGCCGATGCGATCTATACGATAGGCTTCCAGCCCCATCATCTTTCCCTCGATCGGCCCAACGCCGCCGCAGTGCCGGTGCGCGCAAAGGTGACGATCACCGAGATCACGGGATCGGAAAGCTTCATCCATCTCGATTTTGCCGATGCGCGCTGGGTCATGCTGACCCACGGCATTCGCGACTTCGAGCCGGACGAGGAGGTCGAGGTGTTCATCGACCCGCGCCACATCATGGTCTTCGACGAGCACGGCCGCGCCGTGGCCGCGCCGAAGCTGGCGGCTTAGGAGGAAGCGATGGCGCGCATCGATGTCAATCATATCCGCCACACCTATCTGCAGAACCCGCGCACGGATGCCGATTTCGCCCTGAAGGAAGTGCACCACACGTTCGAGGATGGCGGCGCTTATGCGCTGCTCGGCCCATCGGGCTGCGGCAAGACCACGCTGCTCAACATCATTTCGGGATTGCTGCATCCCTCGCATGGCCAGCTGCTGTTCAACGGCAGGAACGTGACCAATCTGTCGACCCAAGAGCGCAACATTGCCCAGGTCTTCCAGTTCCCGGTGATCTACGACACGATGACCGTCTACGACAATCTGGCATTCCCGCTGCGCAATCGCGGCGTGCCGGAGGCCGACGTCGACCGCAAGGTGCGCGAGACGCTCGAGATGACCGGGCTGGCCGACATGGCCAAACGAAAGGCGCGCGGACTGACCGCCGACCAGAAGCAGAAAATCTCGCTCGGACGCGGGCTGGTGCGCTCCGACGTCAATGCCATCCTGTTCGACGAGCCGTTGACCGTCATCGACCCGCATATGAAATGGGTGCTGCGCTCGCAGTTGAAGCAGCTTCACCGCCGCTTCGGCTACACCATGGTCTATGTCACGCACGACCAGACCGAGGCGTTGACCTTCGCCGACAGGGTGGTCGTCATGTATGACGGCGAAATCGTGCAGATCGGCACACCGGCGGAGCTGTTCGAGCGCCCGCGCCACACCTTTGTCGGCTATTTCATCGGCTCGCCCGGCATGAATGTCATGCCGGTGGCGATCGACGGCAAGACCGCGAAGCTGGGCTCGCAGCAGATCGAACTGCCGGGCGTGCCCAAGGCGGGTGGCGGCGCCATCGAGCTCGGCATCCGTCCCGAATATGTGCGCCTGGGCAGCCAGGGCATGGCCGTCCGGGTGAGCAAGATCGAGGACGTCGGCCGCCACAAGGTGGTCCGTGCCAATCTCGAAGGGCGCGAGATCGCCGCCGTCATCGGCGAGGACGAGACAGTGCCGGCCGATCCGAAGGTGCAGTTCGACCCGGCCGGCATCAACATCTATGCCGATTCCTGGCGCGTCGAGATGGGAGCCTGAAGTGGAAAAGACCTGGAACAACAGAGCCTGGTTCCTGGTGCTGCCGGTGCTGCTGCTGGTGGCGTTCTCGGCGGTCATACCGCTGATGACGGTCGTCAATTATTCGGTACAGGACACTTTCGGCAACAACGTCTTCTTCTGGGCCGGCACCGAGTGGTTCGAGGAACTGCTTTCCTCCAGCCGCTTCTGGCAGGCAATGATCCGCAACCTTGTCTTCTCCTTCATTATCCTGGCGATCGAAGTGCCGCTCGGCATCTTCATTGCGCTCAATATGCCGAAGAAGGGTTGGGGCGTGCCTGTTTGCCTTGTTTTGATGGCGTTGCCGCTGCTGATCCCGTGGAACGTCGTCGGCACCATCTGGCAGGTGTTCGGGCGCAACGACATTGGCCTGCTCGGCTATTACGTCAACGCGCTCGGCATCGACTATAATTATGTGCAAGACCCTTACGACGCCTGGGTCACGGTTATCATCATGGACGTCTGGCATTGGACCAGCCTCGTCGTTCTGCTCTGCTATGCCGGCCTGGTCTCGATCCCCGATGCCTTTTATCAGGCGGCCAAGATCGACGGTGCCTCGCGCTGGGCGGTGTTCCGTTACATCCAGCTGCCGAAGATGAACCGCGTGCTGCTGATCGCCGTGCTGCTGCGCTTCATGGATAGCTTCATGATCTACACGGAGCCGTTCGTGGTCACCGGTGGCGGCCCCGGCAACTCGACGACTTTTCTTTCGATCGATCTCGTCAAGACCGCGCTCGGCCAGTTCGACCTCGGCCCGGCGGCGGCGATGTCGCTGGTCTACTTCCTTATCGTCCTGCTGTTGTCGTGGGTGTTCTACACCGTGATGACCAATTACGACGCGGAGCGTTGAGATGAGCCGCACCGAAGAGAGAGCCGATAGGGTGAGTGAGACGACAGCTTCGGAAGGGCTCGCCAGCACGCTACGGCAGGACGAGATCGCACGGCTGATGCGCCGTCGCGGCGAGGAGTCGCGCTGGTGGTGGATCGTGCCGACGCTCTACATCGTCGTTCTGCTTTTGCCGATCTACTGGCTCATCAATATGAGCTTCAAGACCAATGGCGAGATCGTCTCGTCGCTGACGCTCTACCCGCACGCGCCGACATTGGCGAATTACCGCACCATCTTCACCGACGCGTCCTGGTATTCGGGCTACATCAACTCGATCACCTATGTGGTTATGAACATGGTGATTTCCGTGGCTGCGGCACTGCCTGCTGCCTATGCCTTTTCGCGCTATCGCTTCCTCGGCGACAAGCATCTGTTCTTCTGGCTGCTGACCAACCGCATGGCGCCGCCGGCGGTGTTCGCGCTGCCATTCTTCCAGCTTTATTCGGCCTTCGGCCTTATCGACACCCATATCGCAGTGGCTCTGGCGCATTGCCTTTTCAACGTGCCGCTGGCGGTGTGGATCCTCGAAGGCTTCATGTCGGGCGTGCCGAAGGAGATCGATGAGACCGCCTATATCGACGGCTATTCGTTCCCGCGCTTCTTCATCAAGATCTTCATGCCGCTGATTGCGAGCGGCATCGGCGTGGCGTGCTTCTTCTGCTTCATGTTCTCGTGGGTCGAGCTGCTGATCGCCCGGACGCTGACGACCACGGACGCCAAGCCGATCGCCGCGACCATGACCCGCACCGTTTCGGCCGCCGGCATGGATTGGGGGCTGCTTGCCGCAGCCGGCGTGCTGACGCTGATCCCTGGCGCGCTCGTCATCTGGTTTGTGCGCAACTACATCGCCAAGGGCTTTGCCCTGGGGAGGGTATGATGGAACAGGTCGATAGAAGGCCGTGGTGGTGGGCCGTGCTGTTTCTCGCCCTGGTCGTTGTGGCCTGGGTGGCCCTTCAAATCGATTTCGTGGCAATAACGGTAGGTTTCAGCGATCCGACAAATATCCGCCTGTGGGGATTTAACCTCTCGTCCAACCTCGATTTTTCGTGGATGGCCTGGACGTGGCCGACCGCGGCCTTCTTTGGAACCATCTTTCTGCTGCTTTGCGGCATGGCGGTGTGGGAATACGTCTCGCCGGGCGGCAATCCGCGCGTCGGCGTGCTGCGCTTCGAAACGACGCGCGGCGACCGCCTGTTCCTGTCGCTGCTTGGCAGCGCCTTTATCCATCTCGCTTGGCTGGGTCTAGTCGGACCCAATCTGTGGTGGGCTCTCGCTCTCTCCGTGGTCTACGCCGTCGGCGTGTTCCGCTACGTATAGAGGGGGAAACTGTTGGAACGGCGGCGTGCCGGCCGCCGATCCAGATCGCACTTTGAACTTTAACAGTGGAGGAAATACATGCGACGGCAATTTTTGACATCAACAACTGCGCTTGTCCTGTTGCTCGGGGCAAGCAATGCCTATGCCGGAATGGACGAAGCCAAGGCCTTCCTCGATAAGGAAATCGGGCCCCTTTCGACGCTTTCGCGCGCCGACCAGGAAGCCGAAATGCAATGGTTCATCGATGCCGCGAAACCTTTCGCCGGCATGGACATCAAGGTAGTTTCCGAAACCATCGCCACGCATCAGTATGAATCGCAGGTGCTGGCGCCGGCCTTTACGGCCATCACAGGCATCAAGGTTACGCATGACGTCATTCAGGAAGGCGACGTCGTCGAGAAGATCCAGACCCAGATGCAGACCGGCCAGAACCTCTATGACGGCTGGGTCAACGATTCCGATCTGATCGGCACGCACTGGCGCTACCAGCAGGTGCGCAACCTGACCGACTGGATGGCAGGCGACGGCAAAGATGTCACCAACCCGAATCTCGACCTGAAGGATTTCATCGGCACCTCGTTCACCACCGCGCCCGACAAGAAGCTCTACCAGCTTCCCGACCAGCAGTTCGCGAACCTCTACTGGTTCCGTTACGACTGGTTCAACGACGAGAAGAACAAGGCGGACTTCAAGGCCAAATACGGCTACGACCTCGGCGTGCCGGTGAATTGGTCGGCCTATGAGGACATTGCAGCCTTCTTCACCGGTCGCGAGATCGACGGCAAGAAGGTCTACGGCCATATGGACTATGGCAAGAAGGACCCGTCGCTCGGCTGGCGGTTCACCGACGCCTGGCTGTCGATGGCCGGCAATGGCGACAAGGGCATTCCGAACGGTCTGCCCGTCGACGAATGGGGCATCAAGGTCGACGAGAATTCGCGTCCGGTCGGTTCCTGCACGGCGCGCGGCGGCGACACCAATGGTCCGGCTTCCGTCTACGCCATCCAGAAGTATCTCGATTGGCTGAAGGCCTATGCACCGGCGGAAGCCCAGGGCATGACCTTCTCCGAATCGGGGCCAGTCCCGGCGCAGGGCGCGGTTGCCCAGCAGATCTTCTGGTACACCGCCTTCACCGCCAGCATGGTCGACGCCAGCGCCAAGGCGGTGCTGAACGACGACGGCACGCCGAAGTGGCGCATGGCGCCGTCGCCGCATGGCGTCTACTGGAAGGACGGCATGAAGCTCGGCTATCAGGACGTCGGTTCCTGGACGCTGATGAAGTCGACGCCGACCGACCGCGCCAAGGCCGCCTGGCTCTACGCGCAGTTCGTCACCTCGAAGACGGTCGACGTGAAGAAGAGCCATGTCGGCCTGACCTTCATCCGCGAGAGCACGATCCACGACAAGAGCTTCACCGAACGTGCGCCAAAGCTCGGCGGCTTGATCGAGTTCTACCGCTCGCCGGCGCGCGTCCAGTGGTCGCCGACCGGCACCAACGTGCCGGACTATCCGAAGCTGGCACAGCTCTGGTGGCAGGCGATCGGCGATGCTTCGTCGGGTGCCAAGAGCGCGCAGGAAGCGATGGACTCGCTCTGCGCCGAGCAGGAAAAGGTGATGAGCCGCATCGAGAAGTCGGGCGTCCAGGGCGATATCGGCCCGAAGATGGCCGAAGAGCATGACCTCGCCCACTGGAACGCGGACGCGGTCAAGAAGGGCAATCTCGCTCCTCAGCTCAAGATCGAGAACGAGAAGGAAAAGCCGGTCACCATCAACTACGACGAGCTGGTGAAGAGCTGGCAGCAATAGGGATATTTGATGCGGGCGTCCGCGCCCGCATCGCCACACTCAGGGGAGGCGGCATGTTGCCGTCTCCCCTGTTTGCGTGAACGGCTCCGCGCCATCTGGCTTCGGGACACCGTAGCACCTTGAATTCGCTTCGACGGGAGAGAGAATGACCGGATATATCCTTGCAATCGACCAGGGGACGACATCGAGCCGGGCGATCCTGTTCGACGACAAGATGAAGGTCGTCGGTAGCGGGCAAAAGGAATTCACCCAATACTATCCGGCCTCCGGCTGGGTCGAGCACGATCCCGAGGAGATCTGGGCAAGCGTGGTGGAAACGGTAAAGGCCGCGCTGAAGACAGCCGGCCGCAACGCGGCGGAAGTCGCCGCGATCGGCATCACCAACCAGCGCGAAACCGTCGTCATCTGGGACAAAGAGACCGGCAAGCCGATCCACAACGCGATTGTCTGGCAGGACCGCCGCACCGCGCCGCTATGCCAGAAACTGAAGAAGCTGGGGCTGGAGAAGAAATTCACGAAAAAGACCGGCCTGCTGCTCGATCCCTATTTCTCCGGCACCAAGATCGCCTGGATGCTGGACAAGGTGAAGGGCGCCAGAAAACGCGCCGAGAAGTGCGAACTGCTGGCCGGCACCATCGACAGCTTTCTGATTTGGCGCCTGACTGGCGGCAAGGTCCACGCCACTGACGCCACCAACGCCTCGCGCACACTGGTCTACAACATCGAACAAAACGCCTGGGACGACGAGCTGCTGGCCATTCTTGGCATACCTGCAAGAATGCTGCCGCAGGTGAAAGATTGTGCCGATGATTTTGGAATCACCGACAAAAGCCTGTTTGGTGCACAGATCAGAATCCTCGGTGTGGCCGGCGACCAGCATGCGGCGGCGATCGGCCAGGCCTGTTTCGAGCCAGGCATGATGAAATCCACCTACGGTACCGGTTGTTTCGCACTGCTCAACACCGGCAGCGATCTAGTGCGTTCGAAGAACCGGCTTTTGACCACCATCGCCTACAGGCTGAACGGCAAGACCACCTATGCACTGGAGGGCTCGATCTTTATCGCCGGCGCCGCCGTGCAGTGGCTGCGGGACGGCATCAAGGTGATCGGCAAGGCCGAGCAGAGCGGCAAATTGGCGGCGGACGCCGATCCGACGCAGAACGTCTATCTGGTGCCGGCTTTCGTCGGGCTCGGCGCACCGCACTGGGATGCCGAGGCGCGCGGCGCCATCTTCGGGCTGACCCGCAATTCGGGGCCGGCGGAATTTGCTCGCGCGGCACTGGAATCCGTTGCGTTCCAAACGCGCGATCTGCTTGACGCCATGCGGAAGGACTGGAAGGGCGCCTCGGTCAAGACCGTGCTCAGGGTCGATGGCGGCATGGTGGCGTCGGACTGGACCATGCAGCGGCTGGCCGACATTCTCGATGCGCCGGTCGACCGGCCGACAATTCTCGAGACGACCGCGCTTGGTGCGGCATGGCTGGCCGGCTCGAAGGCCGGTGTCTGGCCGAAGGCGCGGGAATTTGCCAGGAGTTGGGCGCTCGAGCGCCGGTTCAAGCCAGACATGGATGCTTCGACACGCGCCGCCAAGCTGGCCGGCTGGCGCCACGCTGTGCGCAGGACGCTAAGCGTGCAATAAGCAGGGATGGCAGCGGATTCGCACTCATGAAAAACCCGCGCCGTTTCGGCGCGGGCTTTGCAGCCTCTAATCAAACTCAGTAAGGCGACCGGCACTGCCGACGCGGACCGTAGTTCGGCTGATACGTATTGTCGGAGGCACGATAGCTTCGATAATGGTCGTAGCACCACTGCACGTGTGCATCGCCACGATAGACACGATTCTGGTTGACAATCGCGCCCGTAATCAGCGCTCCGGTGGCGAAGGCGGCCAGCGGGAACCAGTAGTCACCGTGACGGCGATAGCCGCGACGATATTCGCGATAGCCGCGATGGCCACGCCAGTACATGCCGTCGTCACGCGAAAAATTGCGACGGAAATCGCGACGCGAGAAATCGCGATTGAAATTCCGGTGCCTCCGCCACGGCTCGTACTGGACGGTCTGGACATTCGAGGTGAGCCCCAGGGCAGGGGGCGCATAGCTGGGCTGAGCGTTGACTGGCACGATCTCCGCGGCAGCGAATGAGATCGAAAGGGTGGTCGCCAGCAGGCCCGACATGATCCTATTCATGATCTTCTCCTTGAAACGCGTGTCCCTTGTCGCGGAAAAACGGGCAGGCTGCGCAAATTGTTCCGCTAAAAATCCCAAGTTGCTGATCTGCAAAGGTTCTCCCGATTCGCTGCTTGCGCTTATCCCGCAAAGCGCGAGCTTCGGCCTTGCGCGAGAGCGGGCAGTTCCGTCAACGCCGAAGCGCACCGCACGGCATGATGGCACGGCAGGAAAGTCCGGTTTGGGAGCTGTCTTTTTCCGGTTGACCGGCCGAGGCTCTCTCCCTATGTTCCGCGCAATTTCGAGGGCGGCCTTTCTGAGCCCGCGGGAGCGCGTAGCTCAGCCGGTAGAGCAACTGACTTTTAATCAGTAGGTCATGGGTTCGAATCCCATCGCGCTCACCAATCCAGATTTTGTACGGCCCGAAGACATGGGTAACAGTTTGTACCTAAGACATGGGTGACAACCTCGTGCCGAACGGGTTGTCGATG
>NZ_JBVVQI010000021.1:0-114363 GCF_055811495.1 Mesorhizobium sp. WSM4830
CCCCCCCCCCCCCCTTCACTCTGGTTTTTTTTTCTCCCCCCCCCCCCCCCCCCCCCCCCCCCCCGTTTTTTGCGGGGGGGGGGGGGGGGGGGGGGGGCCCCCCCCGACGTTCAACCATCACGGCTCGCTTTGCCCGATCGCTTCCTTGCGCTTGGCCACGTACGCCTCAAGCGCCTCGCGCCTGGAGAGTTCCATCAGCGGCTCGACATAGTCCTCCAGCGCCTTCTTCCACAGCCTCGTCGCACGCGCCGTGGCGTCGAGCCCACCGGCCTCCTGCCAGGCCTCGTAGTTCTGCCAGTTGGACAGCATCGGCTGGTAGAAGGCCGTGGCGTAGCGCTCCAGCGTGTGCGGCTCGCCGAAGAAGTGGCCGCCGGTCGGCACCGCACCCAGAGCCTCGACGGCAAGCTCGGCCTCGTTGACTTCGATCGGGCGCAAAAACTCCATCATGTGCTGGATCATCTCGACGTCGATGATTAACTTTTCGAACGACGCAGTGAGCCCGCCCTCCTGCCAGCCGGCGGCATGGTAGATGAGGTTGCCATGGCCGAGCACCGCGCCCCACAGCGCCATCAGCGTCTCATAAGCGCCTTGCGCGTCGGCGGCATTGGAAGCCGAGCCCGGCGTCGTCCGGTAAGGCAGCCTGTAACGCCGCGCCAACTGTCCGGACGCGATATTCGCCTTGGTGTTTTCAGGCGTTCCGAACGCGGGCGCTCCCGATTTCATATCGACATTGGAGGTGAAGGCGCCATACATCACCGGCGCGCCGGGGCGGACGAGCTGCGTCAGCACCACGCCGAACAGCGCCTCGGCATTCTGCTGGGCGAGCGCGCCGGCAAGCGTCACCGGGCTCATCGCCCCCATCAGCGTGAATGGCGTTACCGCCACCGACTGGCCGAACTCGGCCATCGTCATCAGCCCCTCGGCCATCATCTCATCGAAACGGCGCGGCGAGTTGACCGAAATGATCGTGGTGACGCCGGGATCGTCGCGCATCTCGTCAAGCGTCAGTCCGCGCGCGATTGCCATCATTTCGATGCCGTCGAGCGCCCTGCCGCGGCCAATGGCCGAGACGTGAAAGCTTTTGTCGGTCAGTGTCAGATTGGCGAAATAGGTGTCGAGATGACGGGAATTCGCCGGCAGTTCCATCGGCGCGCAGACCTGGTTACCTAGCATGTGGATGCAGTTGAAATGCTGCGCCAGCCGGACGAGATCGGAATAATCGCGCAAATTGCCGGCACGGCGGCCGCGCTCCATGTCGTGCACATTCGGCGGCCCGGCGACGAGCGTGAAGTTGATGGTATTGCCGCCGAGGTGGACGGCATGGGCGGGATTGCGCGGCGTCAGCGTATAGCTGGACTGCGTCGTCTTCAGCGCTTCCTCGATCATGCCGCGATCGATGCGGACGTTCATCGAGGCATGATCGACCTTGGCCCCGGCCTTCTCGAACAGCGACAGCGCACGCGGGCTCATCACCTCGATGCCGAAATTCTCCAAGATATGCATCGACGCCTGGTGGATCGCCTCGATCTGGTCGGCCGAGAGCATCGCCATCGGTGGATACGGATTTGTCACCCGCCTGAGCAGCAGTTGCGGGATGGCGGTCGGTCCCCTGTTGCTGGTTCGCTCGGCGCCGCGCTTGCGTCTTGGTTCGCTCATGCGGCGCATCAAAGCGCCGGCACGAGGATCGAGCTGTCAAGAATCCGCCACCTGCGGGCGTGATTTTAGCCAAGGCGCCATTGCGGGAATTGCACATCGGTAAAAGCGACAACAAGCGTCGGAATGTTTATACTTGCTCAGTGCCACCCAAAGCGGTCGATGAGCCGTTAAGGAACGCAGCAAGATTCCTTTTATGTTTTCGGCCTAATGCTCTTCCATGCGTAGGTCGAGTTTTAGTAAAATTGTAGCGATCGCCGGGCCGCTGGCGCTTTCGGCCTGCGCGACGCCGCCGAACCACATCAACGATGTCTGCGCCGTGTTCGACCAGAATGACGGCTGGTTCGACAACTGGCAGGCGGCGGCACAACGCACCGAGCAGAAATACGGTGTGCCGGTCCCCGTGCTGATGGCGACGGTGCGCAAGGAATCCGGCTTCAAGAGCAATGCCAGGCCGCCGCGCACCAAGCTGCTGGGCTTCATTCCCTGGAAACATATCTCCAGTGCCACCGGCTTCTCGCAGGCGCTCGACGGCACCTGGGAGCAATACCAGAACGAGACCGGCAGCTGGGCGGCGCGGCGCACCAGGTTTGCCGATGCGGTCGATTTCGTCGGCTGGTATCATTCGAAAACCGCCGACACCCTCGGCGTCGCCCGCAACGACACATACAATCTGTATCTCGCCTACTATCTCGGCTGGAACGCCTACAAGCGCGGCAATCGCGGCGACGCCGATGTGCAGCGCTATGCGCATGCCACCGAGCAGATGGCGCAGGACTACGCCGCTCAGCTACGCCAGTGCCCGCCGTAGTCTAGCATATTAACGGCTCTCAGCCGCCCTTGGGTTTGCGCGGCTTGCGCGTGGCGTCCTCGGCCTGGCGACCGTCGCCGACTGTCGGCGGCGTGATTGGTGCCACCGCGCTATCGGCAGAGCTTGAGGTGCCGCCGGTCTCTGAAACCTCGTCGCGAACCTCGTGACGGCGGGCCTTGGCGACCGCTTCGTCATTCTCCGCTGCCTGGCCCTCGGCATCGGCTTCAACGCTGCCGGTCTTGCCATGCGGGCGCTTGGGCGGATCACCGGCAAAGCCCGGGCCAACACCGTGGTTTGCATCCTCGGGCACACCCTCGTTCGCGGCGTGCTCCTTGTCGAATTTGATCACCGGCTCCATTTTGGCCAGCACGTCGTCGGACAGCCAGCACAGGCTCATATGGCCGTCGCCGAGATTTTTGACTGGCGGCACCTTGGTTTCGCAAAGATTGTCCGGCACCAGTTTCTTGTAGCCGCAGCGCGTCTGGAACGGACAGCCGGGCGGCGGGTTCATCGCCGAAGGGATGTCGCCCTCCAGCACGATGTGCTTCTTGACCACGCTGGTGTCGGCGATCGGGATCGCTGACAGCAATGCCTCGGTATAGGGGTGATAGGGCGGCGCGAATATCTGGTCGGTCGTGCCTTGCTCGACGATATAGCCGAGATACATCACGACGACGCGGTCGGCGATGTAGCGCACCACCGACAAATCGTGGCTGATGAACAGCATCGTCGTCTTGTTCTTGCGCTGGATGTCCATCAACAGCTCGGTCACCGCGGCCTGGACCGACACATCCAGCGCCGAGACCGGCTCGTCCGCCACCACCACCTTGGCGTCGCCGGCAAAGGCACGCGCAACGCCGATGCGCTGTTTCTGGCCGCCTGAAAGCTGGCGCGGCTTCCGCGTCTCGAACGCCCTTGGCAGCTTCACCAGATCGAGCAGTTCCAGCATCCGCTTGCGTCGGTCGGCCACCGTGTCGCCGACATTGAATTTTTCCAGCGTCCGGATGATCTGCGAACCGACCGAATGGCTGGGATTGAGCGTGTCGAACGGATTTTGGAACACCATCTGGATCGACGACACCGTGTCGACGCTGCGCTTCTCGATCCCGGTCGACTGGATCTCCTTGTTGCCGAGCTTGACGCGGCCGGAGCTTGCCGTTTCGAGGCCGAGCAGCACCTTGGCCAGGGTCGATTTTCCGCAGCCGGATTCGCCGACGATGGCGACGGTCTCGGATTCGCGCGCCATGAACGAGATCGTCTCATTGGCCTTGACGACGCGGCCCTCGCTCGAGCCGAACACTTCGCTGCCGCCGACCTTGTAGTACTTCCGCAGGTCTTCGATCTGGAGCACCGGCGCACCGGGCACCACCCGCTCGTTGACCTTCTTGGCGCCGGGCGGCAGCGCCTCCCAGTCGATCTCGTTGAAGCGCACGCAGCGCGAGAAATGCCCGTCATGGCCTTCGACCGCGATCATCGGAATTTCGGCGGCGTTGCAGACGCCCTCGACGAAATGGTGGCAGCGCGGGCCAAAATTGCAGCCCTTCGGCCGCTCGTGCGGCAGCGGCAATTGCCCCGGGATGGATATCAGCGGCCGCGAATTCTTGTCGGCGCCCGGCAGCGGGATCGAACGGAACAGGCCTTGCGTGTAGGGATGGCGCATCCGGTCGAAGACGTCCTTGATCTTGCCCGTCTCCACCGCTTCGCCCGAATACATCACAGTGATGCGGTCGCAGGTCTCCAGGATCAGGCCGAGATTGTGCGACACGAAGATCATCGAGGTGCCGAACTTCTCGCCCAGCCCCTTGACCAGGTCGACGATGCCGGCCTCAACCGTCACGTCGAGCGCCGTCGTCGGCTCGTCGAGCAGAAGCAGCGCCGGCTTCGACAGCAGCGCCATGGCAATGACGATGCGCTGCTGCTGGCCGCCGGAAAGCTGGTGCGGGTAGGAACGCATGATGCGCTCGGGATCCGGCAGCTTCACCGCGCGCACCATTTCCAAAGCGCGTTTATAAGCTTCGTCCTTCGACACCTTGTCGTGGATCAGCGGCACTTCCATTAGCTGCTGGCCGACCTTCATCGCCGGGTTCAGACTGGCCATTGGCTCCTGGTAGATCATGGCGATCTTGTTGCCGCGGATAGCGCGCAGCTCCTCGTCGGACAGTTCTCCCATGTCCTTGCCCTGGAACTTGATCTTTCCGCCGACGATCTTTCCGATGTTGGAGAGGTCACGCATGATGCCGAGCGACACGGTCGACTTGCCGCAGCCGGATTCGCCAACGATGCCCATCGCCTCGCCGGGCATGACCGTGCAGGAAAAATCCATGACGGCCGGGATCTCGCCCTTGCGGGTGAAGAAGGAGATCGACAGGTTCTCGATCTCGATGATCGGCCGATTGGTCGGCCCATTGGTCGGCTTGGCGGGATTTCGAACTGCCTCATTCATGGGTCGCTCCAATCCTTGTTCTTCAACCATGTCGGGCCGAACCCGGCATCGATCTTTCCCCGGAATCAATCTTTCATAGACTGTTCGCGCAACGAATCCGCCAGGAGGTTGAGGCCGAGCACGAACGACATCAATGCGATCGTCGGCGGCAGCGCCGGGTGGATGAAGGAGCGCAGCAGCCGGCTGGCATCCTTGATCGCCGTGCCCCAGTCCGGGCTTTCCGGCGCCAGGCCCAGCCCGAAATAGCCGAGCGTGCCGAGCAGGATCGTGGTGTACCCGATGCGCAGGCAGGCGTCGACGATCAGCGGCCCGCGCGCATTGGGCAATATCTCCCACAGCATGATGTACCAGGGCGACTCACCGCGCGTCTGCGCCGCCGCAACATAGTCGCGCGTTTTGATATCCATTACCAGGCCGCGCACGATGCGGAACACGCCCGGGCTGGAGGCGAACACCACCGCCACGAAGATATTGAGCTGGTTGGGATCGATGTGGATGATCTTGAACGGATCGGCATCGAAGACAAGGCCGGCATAGATCCAGCCGCCAACCACCAACGTCAGGCCAAGCAGGATATAGAGGCGGTCGGGCCGGTTCTTGTAGCGCGTCCAGAACAGCACGCTGAAGAAGATGATCGGAAACAGGAAGAACAGCCCGGCCATCGCGTAGGGGATCGGCGTGTCCATGATGCCCGGCGTCACCAGCAGGTAGAACAGCAGGATCACCGGGAAGGCCAGCACAAGGTTGGCGAGGAAGGACAGCACCGTATCGATCTTGCCGCCATAATAGCCGGCCGGCAGGCCGAGCGTGATGCCGACCATCAGCGCAAAACCGGTGGCCGCCGGCGCGATGATCAGCACGATCTGGCTGCCGTAGACCATGCGGGAGAACACGTCACGGGCGAGCTTGTCGCCGCCGAAGAGATAGGCGAGCCCCGATTGCGGATCGATTGCGCCAGGCAGCGCGTCCTTCATGATCGGCACCTGGGCGAGCGGATCGAAGGGCGCGACCGTCGACGCGAAGATCGCTGTAAACAGCCAGAACAGGCAGATGCCGACGCCGACGATGCCGACGCCGCTGTCGAAAAGCTGGCCGTAAAGACCTAGCTTCTTTTTGTAGCCGAAGGTCGTCCCCATCACCAGGGCGAGAGCGATCCAGACCGGCCAGAAGCGGGTAAGCACGCCGAGTACGACGTTGAAGGCGCTGAGATATTCGACCTGCATCCGCCGGTCTCCTATTGAACTCTGATGCGCGGATTGAGGAACGCGTAGCCGACATCGGAGATGAGCTGTGTGATCAGGACGATAAACACCGAGACCAGCGAGCAGCCGAGCAGAAGATCGATGTCGTTGTTGCCGGCGGCCTCGACCAGCGTGTAGCCGAACCCCTGGTAGCGGAACATCACCTCGACGATGACGACGCCGGTGAGCAGCCAGGGAAACTGCAGCATGATTACCGTGAAGGGTGCGATCAGCGCGTTGCGCAGAGCGTGCTTTATCACCACGCTGCCGAAGGAGAGGCCCTTCAGCCGGGCGGTGCGGATATACTGCTGCGTCATCACCTCCACCATCGAGGCGCGGGTCATGCGGGCGATGTAGCCGATGCCGTAGATCGCCAGCGTCATCACCGGCAAGGTGAAATTGTAGAAGGTGATGCCCTGGCTGGCCGAGGCCGCCGAACCATTCAGCACGCCGAGCCAGGAGGCGAAGATGACGGTAAAGATGACGCCCGAAACATATTCGGGCGTCGCCGTCGAGGCGATCGAAGCCACCGACAATGTACGGTCGGTGCGTGAGCCCTCGCGCATGCCGGCGAGAATACCGATCAAAAGCGAGATCGGCACCATCACGGCCAGCACGCAGAGCATCAGGATGCCGGTGGCGCTGAGCGCCGGAAAGAGTTTCGAAGCGACCGTCGTCTTGAACTTGGTCGAGCAACCGAAATCGCCTTGCAGGATGCCGGAGAATGTCGGCACGGCCGGATCGTTGCAGAAGGAGAAACGCTGTGCGGGCTTGCCGGTCGCCGGGTCGGTCACCGGCTGCTTGGGCATGATGCCCAGCCATTGGCCGTAGCGGACAAAGAAATTCTGCCGATAGCCATGGTTGACCAGCCAAGCCTCAAGCTGCTCGGCGGATGTGTGCATTTCGGTCTGGCTGATCGCGAGCTTCTTCAGGTTGGGCCCGAGATTGACCAGGAAGAAGACGATCATCGTCAGGCACAGCATCGTCAATGCCATGGTGCCGAGACGCCTGATAACGAAAGAAAGCATGGCGGTCCCCTGCCGGTCGGGTTGGGGGTGGAACCGGTTTGCAAGCCGTGCCCTGCCGCAGCGGCAGAACAAGCCTTCAGACCAGTCCCAGATGCAATACCCTTTTTATTGCAGACCCCGGCCGAAGAGTCCGCAACTTTTTGCTGCGCCGACCTCCGGTCCAAGGACCATGCAAAGAGCGAGGGAAAGGGGCGAGACGCCCCTTTCCGGATCGTCCGGTTAGGCCTGTTCGAGCCAGACCTTGCCGTAGTCGCGCTCGAAGGTCGGGTGCATCTTGTAGTTCTGCACCGCCTTGACCGAATGGCTGTAGAGCTTGCGCCAATAAGGCTGGATGATAATGCCGGAATCCTGCAGGATCTGCTCGATATCCTTCATCATTTCCTTGCGCTTGGCTGCGTCGGCAACTGCCAGCGCAGCGTTGAGCTTGGCATCCCACTCCGGATTCGACCAGGCCGTCTCGTTCCAGGCTTCACCTGTACGATAGCCGATCGCCAGAACCTGGACACCGAGCGGCCGCATGTTCCAGTTGGTCATCGACAGCGGATACTTCGTCCAGTCGTTCCAGAACGTCGAACCCGGCAGCACCGTACGCTTCACCTTGATGCCGGCGTCGCGCATCTGCGCGGCGATCGCATCGCCTGTGTTCTTGTGCCAGTCCTCGTCGACCGTGATCAGTTCGTGCTCGAAATCGGCCTGGCCGGCTTCCGCCATCAGCGCCTTCGCCTTGGCCGGGTCGCGAGCAATCTTCGGCAATTCGTAGTATTCCGGATGGATCGGGGCGACATGGTGGTTTTCGGCAACCGTGCCGGCGTTACCGTAGCCGAGCTGGAGGACGACATTGTTGTCGACCGCGAGCTGCAGCGCATTGCGAACCTTCTGGTCGCCGTAAGGCTTGTTGGTCACATTGGTGCGGCAGACGATCGTCGAGGCGGTGACGATCTCCGACTTCACCAGGTCCATGCCGTCGAGGATCGACACATAGTCGGCCGAGGTCTCGAAGTTGGTGTGCACCTCGCCTGCTTCGAAGGCGCTGACCATGGCCGCCGGATCGGTGCCGTAGTCGATGAACTCGATGCCGTCGAGGAAGACGTCACCATCCCACCATTTATTATCTTCGCGGCGCTTGTAGACCACTTTCTGGCCGACATCGTAGGAGACGAGCTCGAACGGCCCGGTGCCGATCGGGCAGGACTTGAAGTCGCCGCCTTTTTCATCGAACGTCTTGTGGACGATGAGGCCGGGATAGTCGCACACGTTGGGAATGAGGGCGATATCCGGCTTGCTGAGCGTCAGCTTGATCGTGTGGTCATCGACCTTGGTCACCGCGCTCTCATCCAGCTTGTCGTCCTTGACCAGCGAACCGAGGCGACCGGGCATGGAATTGCCTTCGGCCTTCTTGTCGGCCCAACGCTTGAGGTTGAAGATCACATCGTCTGCGGTGAACGGATCGCCATTGTTCCAGGTGACGCCCTTGCGCACATGCAGCGTGTATTCGGTAGCGTCGTCATTCACGTCCCAGCTCTCCAGCAGATAGGGGCGGAACGTGTATTCGGTGGTATATTTGACCAGCGGCTCGAGCGCCTGGCGCTCGGCATTGGCGATTTCCGACCAGTCGGACTTGCGCGGATCCTTCGGATCCTTGATCCATTGCGCGACCTTCAATACGCCGCCTTTCTTGCCCTGGACCTCTTCCGCCCTGGCCGGCGTCGGGTCTGCAAGGCCAAGCATGCCATAGGCCATCGCCGTCGAGGCGCCGAAGACGCTGGCGAGAGCCAGAAATTCGCGACGATCCATCTTGCCTGCCTTGGCGTCTTCGGCCATGGCCAGGATGTGATCGGGAACGCGGTCGCCGTTACTCTTGTAGATCGTCATGACTAACTCCCATTGTTGGCTTTCTGCCTTTTAACATTCCGCATCCGCGCCATGATGTCAAAGACGGCACGGATTGGGAACATGCCAAGGAATGTGCAACTTTGAAAGCAGGGCGGTTCGCGCGATAACGACAGTCTTGACGCAAATTTGCTACTGCGCCAGGGATTTCGTCCGAAATCTCAACGGGCGATTAAACTGGGACATTCGCCGCTGCGCCGCTCGTTCTTCGGAGACCAACTGTCCTGCGCGAACGGCCTGTTTCAATATTCTCGTTCGTAGAAAACACCGCCTTTGGCTTCGCCGGCGTCGGTTGCCTCACCACGCAGCTTGACGCCGCGCCCAACGTCGAGATCGACGGTTGCCTTGCCCGAGCCCGGCCTATCGCCCTTCTGGATCGTCACGTAGGTGCGGTCGTTGAGATACTTGCCCGCCGAGACGGCGGTGCCGCCCTGTTCGTCGGTGATTACGTCGAGATCGTCGACGCCGATCGCGCTGCGCAGGTTCTGCAGCAGGGAGGTCGAGCCGCCGACGCCGGCCAGTTGTCCGGCAGCCTCGGCAAGCTGCGCGATCTGCAGCGGCGACAGGTTCGACATCGAACGGCCGAAGATCAGCTGCGCCAGCACCTCGTCCTCCGGCAGCGCCGGTACCGAGGAGAAGGTGAATTTCGGGTTGGTCGCCTCGCCTGACACCACGATGGTCACGGTGGCGCTGGTCGTCTTCGATTGCGCCGTGAGGTTGAGGTAGGGCACCAGAGAGCCGGAAAAGCCGACCGTGCCTTCCGTGAAGGTAAGCCGCTTGGCAAGGATCGTCAGCCGCCCGCGCCTCAAGGTGAAGGTGCCGACCGCCTGGGGTGACGATGCCGGGCCGGTCAGCCGCAACGAGCCGCCGAGCTCGGCATCGACACCCCTGCCCTGGATGAAGATCTGGCTCGGCGCATTGACCGTGACGTCGAGGTTGAGGCCGCTGCCGCCGCCACCGCTGCTTGCCGTGGCCGGGCGCAATGCCTTGTCCTGCGCACGCACGGCGGCGGGCGCATCCTTGTGCTTGACGTTGAGCTCAGCCAGCGAACCGGGCAGCTTTTCGGGTACGGTGATGACGGTCTTGGCCAGGTTGACGGTACCGGAAATCACCGGCGCGGAGGTGAGCGGTCCCTTGACGGTCAGGTCGCCGCCAAGATTGGCGGTGACCACCTTGCCGTCGGTATAGCGGCCGTCGACGAGCTTGATCGACAGATCGGCCGGAAAGCCCTTAGCCGGATCGATGCCGACGGTGCCACTGGCCGAAAGGCTGCCGCGCGTCGATAGCGTGCCGATCAGGCGATTGATCCTTGCTACGCCGCCACCGATGGCGACATCGGCGGTGATGTCGTTGATCGCAAGCCCCGAGCGCGCGTCGAGCAGGCGGGCGCCTGACGTGCGGACAGTGCCTGAGATCACCGGCGACGTCGCCGGGCCGCGCACCTGCACATCGACGTCGGCCGTGCCGCTCAGGGACAGGCCTTGCGCGGCAAGTGTCCTGGTGAGGAAGGCGAACGGCACCTTGCCGGAAAAGTTGAGATCAAGGGTGGGCGCGCCTGATGTCGTCATCGTGCCGCCGCCCTTGAGGCCGAGGCCGGCGGCATCGCTCATGTTGGCGTCGAACGTCAGTCTGTTGCCCGAATACGTACCTGAGGATGAAACGCCCATGCCGCCGAAACCTGCACCACGGGTCTGCGACGTCTGAACGCCTGCGGCGTCGATCTTGAAGGCAACGGCCGGATTGGCCGGCGCACCCGTCACCTTCACCGTGCCCGAGATGGAACCGGCGGCATCGAGGCCCGGCGAAAAACTGTTGGCTATCGAGATCGGTACGCGCGCCAGCGTCGCGTTGAGGTCAAGCGCCTGCCCAGCCTTGCCCGTGACCGTCGCCGTGCCGCCGCCGAGGTTGAGCACCAGCCTGTCGAGGCTGGTCACTCCATTGGTGATGTTGATGGTCGAGGCTTGGGCGATGGCCGCCTTGATGCCGCGGATGGTCGCCTCGCCGGAGGCCAGTTCGACCGTCGTCGTGCCCTTGATCGCCTTGACCCGGCCGGCGGCCTTCAGCGGAATATCCTTGACGGAGGCGCCACCCGAAAAGCCGGTCCATTCGCCGTCGCGCTTGAGATCGACGTTGACGCCCCGAATAGCCGTGCCGCCGGAAGTTACGCTATCGGCACGGATTTTGCCCGAGATCACCGGTGCCGCCAGATAGTTGGCGATCAGCGCATCGATGCTCACCGCCCTGGCCGAGACATCGCCGCGCGAGATCGAGGCCGTCGTCGCCTTGACGGCGACCTGCGGCACGATGCCCGCCTTGGAGAAGGCGATCGTGCCGCGCACATCGCCATCGGCCTTTTCCAGTGCCAGGGCCGCAAGCGGACCGATATCGGGCAGGTCGAGCGCCACGGTGCCACCCGGCACGAAGGCATCGTCGAGCGCCAGGTCGCCGGAGATACGGTTCTTGCCGAGCGACAGCAAAAGTCCGTTGATGGCGCGTTTGCCGTCCGATGTCGCCAGCACGGCGCTGCCCTGCAGCGGTTGGCCGCCGACATTTCCGGTGAGTTGCACATTCGCAGCCGGGTTGACGGCATCAGCCTTGCCGGTGGCCGTGAGCTTCAGGCCAGTGATCTCGCGCGCGGCCACCGAAAGCCTGTCGCTGTTGACAGTCAGCGACAGATCCGGCGCGGCAGTGGGGCCTTGCGCGTTCAGCGCGAAAGAAATGGCGCCTTGAGCGTCCTTGGATAGCAGCGAGACGTCGCCCAGCGCGCCTTTGACGTCGGCGCTAAGCTTGTTGCCGGCAAGGCTGGCCCGCCCGTCTGCCGTCAGCGAACCGGACGACAGCCTGACGGTGTTGGCGGTGACATTGCCGTTGGCGTCCCGCTTCAGCGCGGCACTGAATTGCGTCCGCTCGGCGAGCACGCCACGTACCGCCCCCGGCAGTGCCGCCGAGGCGGCGTCCGCCTTGACATTGAGGTCGATGGCGCCGTCGGCCAGCGAGACCCGCCCGTTGAAGCCGCTGTTCAACGCGTCGCTGGTCACCGTGCCGCTATCGATGACGATGGCATCGGCCGCAAAGCTGCCGGCGAGTTTGGCGATGACCTTGCCGGCGATCAGCGGCGCGATGGTCGGATTGTCGATGCCGATTTTTTCGGCAGTCACGGTGCCGGAGATCGGCCCGCTCCGGGCTTTCACGTCAAAGCGATCGGAGTGCAGCGCAAGCGTGATGCCCTCGATCTTAGCTAGATTGGTGGCGGCCGATGGCAGCGTCGCGGAGATGTCGAGCTTCGGCTGGGTGCCCTGCCCGGCCGCCGTTAGCGATATCGCCAGTAGCTCGAGCTTGATCGGGCTCTCCTTGCTGCCAAGTGATAACGGCAGGCTCGGACCGGTCGAGGCCAGGTCGAGCGAAAAATCGCTGGCGCCATTCGGATTGATGGTGCCGGCTGCCTTGCCGGAGATTTTCTCGCCGGCAAGCGTCGCCTGCTCGATGGCCAGGCCGCTGGCCGACGAGAAATGGCCTGCCGCATCGAGATCCAGCGGCCCGAGCCCAGCCTGCCGGGTCTGGCTGGTTTCGGCGCCGCTGAGCCGGGCGTTGAAGCGAATATCTGGGGCAGCCGACGATCCCGTGACCTGCGCGGTGCCGCTGAGCGCGCCCACGGCATCGAGGCCTGGTGAAAAATCATTGGCAAGTGCTGCCGGCACCGCCGACAAGGTGGCAGCGAGATCGAGCGTCTGGCCAGCCGTACCCCACACGGCAACCGAACCGCCGCCGACACCGAGCGCCAGTTTCTCTATGCTCACCATGCCATTGGCGATTGTCAGCGCCGATGGCTGCGCGATAGCTGTCTTGATGCCGCGGATGGTCGCCTCGCCCGAGGCAAGCTCGATACTGGTGGTGCCGTTCGCCACCCTGACCCGCCCGGACGCGCTGGCCGGAATGCCGGCGACCGTGGCGCCGCCGCTAAAGCCGGTCCAGTCGCCATTGCGCTTCAGGTCGACATCGATGCCGCTGATCACCGTGGTTCCGGAGGTGATCGTGTCGGCCTTGATCTTGCCGGAGATTGCCGGTGCTCTGAGATAATTGGCGACCAGCGCGTTGACGGCGATCGTCTTCGCCGCCAGTTCGCCGCGCGAGATCGCGGTGCTCGTCGCATCGATCGCGACCGTCGGCGCTCCGTCGTCGTTCGCAAAGTGGATGGTGCCGCGCACGTCGCCGGCTGCCGTCTGGCCGGCAAGTCTGGCCAGCGGAGCAATATCGGCGGCATCGAGGGTCAACGTGCCGAGCGGCAGCAGGTTGTCGTCGAGCCCGAGGTCGCCGGAGACCCTGTTGTCGGCTAACGAGACGGCAAGTCCATTGATGGAGCGCTTGCCGTCGGTTGTGACCAGCGATGCCTTGAGGTCGAGCGGCTGGTCGTCGACCGAGCCGGTCAGCGAGACATCGGCGGCGGGACTGGCGATATCGGCCTTGCCGCTCGCGCTCAGCTTGATCTGCTTCACAGCATGACCGGACGCCGTCAGGCTGTCGCTGTTGGCCGAAACCGAGAAATCCGGAGCGCTGCGCGCGCCGCTTGCGGTCAGCGCGAAACCGACCGTGCCGCCGACCTGGGCGCCGACCAGCGGCGAGAGCACCGACACGTCGCCCAGCGTGCCCTTGATATCGGCCCGGATGTCGGTGCCCTGCGCACTGGCGGTGCCGCTGGCGCTAAGCGTGCCTGAGGTGAGTTGCAATGCGTTGGCGGCGAACGCCCCGTCCGGGTCGCGGGTCGCGGTTGCGGAAAACTGCACGCGCTGGCCGAGAACCGAGCTGATCTGGGGCGGCAGCGCCGTCGAAGCCGCATCGGCATTCATCTTGAGCGTCATCGACAGATCGGCAAGCGCCACTGTGGCCGTTACGGACGCATTGAGCGCGTCGCTGCGCAGCGTGCCTTCGTCGACGACGACTTGATCCTTGCTGACCGAGCCGGCAAGACCGGCGCTGACCCTGCCCGTTATCAACGGCGCCAAAGTCGCAACGTCGGTGTTCAGGCCGGCCGCCGTCAGCTTGATGGTGACAGGCCCGCTACGGTTCTGGATATCGAAGCCATCGGAATGGACTTGCCCGATCAGGTCGTCGACCCGCGTGCCGCCCGCCACCACCGAGACCAGCGACGCGCCGATATCCACCATCGGCGTCTTGCCATCGCCGAAGGCGCGGGCCGTGGCATCCTTGATCGCCACGGTTATCGGCTGTGCCTCGCTGCCGAGGCTAAGCACGATCGGCGGCCCCTTTGCGGCGAGCTTCACGGAAAGGTCGCTGGCGCCGTTCGGATCGACAATGCCGGCGGCGGTCGCGTGCAAGGCGCCGCTGTCGATATTGGCGCGCTCGACATCGACACCGCCGGCCGCGGTCGCTGTGCCGGCGAGGTCGAAACTGATCTTGCCGGCAAACAGCGGTTTCAGGGTTTCGGGCAGGAAGCGCTCGAATTCGCCATCGCCATTGGCCTCGACATAATGACCCTTGTCGGTAAGCTGATGGCGACCGGTAAGCTGGGTGACGATCCGGCCGTCGACAACGAAGGTCCCGATGCCATTCCAGTTGGCGAGCGGTCCGGTGCCGGAAACGACAATGTTGACCGGCGGCGCGCCCGGCAGGTTGAGCAGGTTGGCGATGATGCCGCCGGCCGGCTCGGATGCCTTAAGGTCGAGGTCGAGCTTGTTGTCAGCCGGCGCGAAAAGGGCTTTGGCGTCGACCATGCCTTGCTTGCCGTCATGGCGAACGATGTTGAGGTTGGTCTCGATCGCCAACGGTGAGGCGTCCGCCTTGAGCGCCCCTTTGGCTGAAAGTTCGGCGACACCGCTGCCGGCCAGAGCCTGCCCGAGCGCGATTTCGGGAAGGTCGAGTTGCCTGACGTCGATGGAAACCGGCAGCGTCGTCGCTCCGCCTTGGCTCGGCTGTGTACTGGCCACCGGCAGCCTTGCCAACTCGATACGCTCGGCCCCGATGCGATCGGCGCTGAAGCTCTTCGACAGGAGTGCCAGCGGCGACCAGTCGACGGCCACGTTGCGCGCTACCATCCAGGCGCCTTCGCGATCCTCCAGAACGACATGATCAACCCTCAGCGCGCCCGACCAGATACCGTCGATGCCGACGACAGTGACCTTGCGATCACCGGTCGAGGCCATGGTCGAGATGATGCCGGCAAGGTTTTCGCGGCCGCCCTCGGTTTTGGTCAACACGACGAGCGCCCCCACCGCCGCTGCCGCGACGATGAGCAGCGTGTAGAAAAGGATACGGAGGATGCGCCTGAATATTGCCATCAGAATGCCTGGCCGATGCCGGCATAAATGCCGAAATGAGGATCGTCGGGGCCGCGGTTGAGCGGCACCGCCGCGTCGACGCGCAGCGGCCCGAACGCCGTCAGATAGCGCAAGCCTACACCCGCGCCGACCTTCATGTCCGAAAAATCGGGGACCTGCCTGGTCGACACCGTGCCGGCATCGACGAACGGCACGACGCCGATCTTGTCGGTGACGGCGATGCGCATCTCGACCGAGGTCTCGAAGAAGGAAAGCCCGCCGATCGGCTCTCCGTTGCTGTCCTTCGGGCCGATGCCTTGATAGGCATAGCCGCGCACCGAGCCGCCGCCGCCTGAGTAGAAGCGGCGGTCGGCCGGAACATCTTGAAGACCGGCGCCGATGATCGAGCCGATGGCGACACGTTCGGCGAAAACGAATTTCGAGGCCGAATCGAGCGACTGGTAGGCCGACCCCTCGCCCTTCAGCTTGACGAAGGCAGCCCCGCTCAAAATGTCGTAGCTCGGCTCGGCAAAGGCCAGCGCCCTGAAGCCCCGGGTCGGATTGAGCTTGCTATCGCGATTGTCGTAGACATATTGCAGTGGAATGCTGGCGATCAGATAGGTGTGCTTGCCGAAAGCGTCGTGGATCCTCGAATAATCCAGCGCGACTTGCGCGGAAACCGTCTGCTTCTTGTCGAGTTCGTAGGATAGGCCGGTGCTGCCCTTGACCGAGAAATGGTCGTAGGCGTCGGGGTGCTCCAGCACGGTATTGACGCTGGCAATGAATTTCGACGCCGGCCCGACCACGCCCGGCTTTTCGAACATGACGCCGGCATTGTAATTGAGCTGGGTCAAGTCGTTGCTACCGATGCCGCTGATCTTGCCGTCGATGCGCAGCTTTTCGGCGCGGCCAAACAGATTGCGGTGCCCCCAATAGCCTTCGAGGCCCAGCCCCTCGGTGTTCGAGAAGCTGCCGCCAATGCCGAAATAGCGTGGCTTGCGTTCGCTGACCTCGACACCAATCGGGATATTGCCCTCGGCGTCGAGCGCGTCGGCTTCCTTCACCGTCACGCTGTTGAAGACCTCGAGCCCGAGCAGCCGGTCGCGCGCATCATCGATCTCATCGGGCGAATATTGGCGGCCGCGCTTCAGGCCGGTCATATATTCAGTGAAGTCGCGGTCGACCTTTTCGGTGCCCTCGACAGTGGTGTCGCCATAGCCGGCGACCGGCCCGGCCGCGACGGTGAGCGTCACGTCGAGTGTCGAACCGGCGTGCTCGGCGACGATCTCGCGGCCCGTAACCTTGGCCAGCGGTCTGCCTTCTTGCTTGAGTGCCCGCACGATCGCCGCCTCGGCCTTGAGTACGGCGCCCGAACTGGCGTCACCGCCGGCGATCAGGCCGAAATCGGCACTTGCCAGCCCCGCGGCATCGCCTTTCAGCCTGATGTTGCCAAGCGTGAATTTCGGCCCGGCTGCTATGCTTATCACCACCGGAATCGGCTGCGGGCCGGAAAACTCGGCATCGGGCGGCAGATCGTCGAGCGGCTTGCCCTGAATAGTGATGGTGACGACACCCTCGTAGCGCGCGTCAGCGTAGAGTGCGGCAACAAGTTGCTCACGGTCACTGCGCGCCTTGGCCAGCAGGCCGAGAGAACCGGATACCGGATGTTCCTCGTCGGCCTTCAGCGCCGAGGCGTTTTCGAGCTTCTCGGCCAGATCCTTGTCGGCGTCCGGCGCCTCGATCGTCACCGCATAGCGCAGCGGATCGACGATATCGGCATCTTCGTCTTTGGATCCCCACAGCTTGATGCCGAAAATCTCGAAGGCTGCCGCACTTCCGGTTTCGGCAACAAGTGCCGTCGAGCACAACAATGCGAAAAGCAGGGCGCGCGAAAGCGCGCGCCGTGGCGCGGTTCCTCCCGACATCTGCCTTTCATACGCCGGCATTACGCTCCTAGCCTAACCCGCAAACCTAAAATTGGAATGAAGTTCTGAAGCACTCGTAAAGGGGCCACAATCCAATTGCTGAAATAGACAGGGCTTGGAACTCACACCTTCTGCGTCGCCGCAAGAAAGCGTGATCCCCTGTCCTATGGAGCTACTACCGGTCATCGGCCGGAAAGCAAACCGTTGGCAGGCGGATCCTGCCGCGTCCTGATGTTGACAAGCGCGACTGAAGCTTGAAGATTTCTGGACGTAAGCACTTGTCTGGAGGGGTTTATGGCAATGCGCGCGGCTCGTGGTCTATCGATTCTTTTCCTTCTGTTTTTTGCCTGGAGCGGTGTCGCGCAAGCGGCCGAAGCCCGGCGGGTGGTGACATCGGACAATTCCGACTATTTCGGTTTCGATCTCAGATCCGACCAGAATGTCAGCCTCGACCAGTGCAAGACCACGTGCCTCGGCGACCCGGCCTGCCGCGCCTTCACCTACAACCTCAAGGCCAAATGGTGCTTCCTTAAATCCGATTACAATTCGTTGAAACCCTTCGGCGGCGCCGTCGCCGGCAAGGTCGTCAACATCGATGGCGATCCCGACATCGGCGCGCCACCCGAACTCGCCTTCTTCCCCAACTGGATGGCCGACCAGGCCCAGCAATACCGCAACAAGCTCACCGGCCCGACCTACACCAAGCCGACCGAGGGGCTGACGGCGCTGAGGGCCGCCGCCGAACAGTCGGCGCTGACGGGCGATCATCGCTCGGCCATGCACAAATACGAGGCGGCGGTTTCGGTGTTGCCGGATGATGGCCAGCTCTGGCTCGAGCTGGCGCGCGAAACGCTTGCCGTCCATCCGACCGCCAACAGTTCGGAGCCGTCGACCCTGCCGGCGAACGCCACTTCCGCCGCCTTCAACGCCTACAAATTGCTGCGTACCACCAAGACGCGCGCCGACGTGCTGGCGCTGCTCGGGGACGGCCTTGATCGCCGCGACCTCTACAGGCCGGCCCTGCAGGCCTACGAGGCGAGCCTCGCTCTCATCAATTCGCCGGCAGTCAGAGCGGCCTATCAGGATCTCAAGGCGCGCAAGGGCTTCCGCGTCATCGATCATACCGTCGACGCCGACACCAGTGCGCCACGCATCTGCGCGCAGTTCTCCGAGGAGCTGGTCAAGACCGGCGTCGATTATTCCCAGTTCGTCACCGTCGACAACGCCGCTCCCAAGGGCGTCGAAGCCAAGGACAAGCAGATCTGTGTCGAAGGGCTCGAGCACGGCCAACATTATGACGTGACCTTCCGCGCCGGTCTGCCGGCCGCCATTGGCGAGGTCACCGCGGCACCGGTGGTTCTGTCGATCTACGTGCAGGACCGCGCGCCTTCGGCCCGCTTCACCGGCGACAGCTTCGTGCTGCCCGCCGGCGCACGCCGCGGCATACCGGTCGTCACCGTCAACATGAATGCCGCCGAAATGAAGCTCTTCCGCATCGGCGACCGCTCGCTGGCCCAGCTTCTGTCGGGATATCAGTTCCTGCGCCAGCTTGACGGCTACGACATTTCGAACATCTCAGAACAGATGGGCGAGCCGGTCTGGCAAGGCCAGCTCGACATCGCCAACGACCTCAACAAGGAAGTCACCACCTCCTTTCCAATCGACGAGGCGTTGCCGAAGCGCAAGCCTGGCGTCTATGTGCTGACCGCGCAAGCCGTCGACGATCACAGCGACGACTATGATTCGCACGCCACGCAATGGTTCGTCGTCTCCGATATCGGCCTGTCGACCTATACCGGACAGGATGGGCTGAACGTCTTTGCCCGTTCGCTCGCAACTGCCAAGCCGATCGCCGGCGCCGAACTGGCGCTGCTGGCCAGGAACAATGAAATCCTCGGCACCGCAACCACCGACGCGGAAGGGCGGGCGGTGTTCAATCCCGGCCTGACGCGCGGCGACAGCGGCATGGCGCCGGCCGTGCTGATGGCCAAACAGGGCGACGACGATTTCGTCTTCCTCGATATGGGCCGCGCCGGCTTCGACCTGTCCGACCGTGGTGTCGCCGGACGGCCGGCGCCTGGCGCGCTCGACGTCTATGCCTGGACCGAACGCGGCATCTACCGCGCCGGCGAAGATGTCCATGTCGCGGCTCTTGCCCGCGACAGTGCCGCCAAGGCGGTCGAGAACCTGCCGCTGACCTTCATCTTCTCGCGGCCCGACGGCGTCGAGGATCGCCGCATCGTCAGCGACGGCGCATCGGCCGGTGGTCACGCGGTCGACCTGCCGCTGGAACCCAACGCCATGCGAGGCACCTGGACGGTGGCGATCCATACCGATCCCAAGCAGGCGGCAGTCGCCAGCCAGATGTTCCTGGTCGAGGACTTCGTACCGGATCGCATCGAGTTCGACCTGTCCTCCGACAAGCAGGAGATCGCCCAGGGCGAGAGCGCCAACATCACCGTCGACGGCCGCTTTCTCTATGGCGCGCCGGCCGCGGGCCTGGCGCTCGAAGGCGAATTGACGCTGTCGACCGGCCGGGACTGGGACCGCTTCAAAGGCTATTCCTTCGGTCTGGCCGACGAACAGTCGGCAGAACCGACGGTGACGCCCTTCACCGGCCTGCCGGTGGTCGGCGACGACGGCAAGGCGACCTTCCCGGTTTCCGTCGATCAATTGCCATCCACCACCAAACTGGTCGATGCAAAGGTCACGGTCAGGATGCGTGAAACCGGTGGCCGTGCGATCGAGCGCTCGCTGAACATCGGCATACGCCCGCAGGGCCACATGATCGGCATCCGCCCGGATTTCGACGACGACGAGGTGCCGCAAGGCGGCACGGCCAAGTTCAGCCTGATCGCTGTCGACCCAGACGGCAAGCGTGAGGCGCTGAAGGGCGCGCAGTGGTCGCTGGTCAAGGTGGAGCGTAGCTACCAGTGGTACCGCTCGAGCAACTCCTGGAACTATGAGCCGGTCACCTTCACCAAGGCGGTGGCCAACGGCCAGGTCGACCTGAGCACCGATGGCGAGGCGACGGTGTCGCTGCCGGTCGACTGGGGCCGCTACCGGCTCGAGATCGAGACAGCGGATCCGGAAGGCCCGGCCACCAGTTACGAGTTCGACGCCGGCTGGTATGTCAGTTCCACCACCACCGAAACGCCCGACGGCCTCGAGATCGCCCTCGACAAGGATACCTATGCGGCGGGTGAAGTGGCCAAGCTCAAAGTGTCGCCGCACTTTGCCGGCGAGCTGCTCGTCACCATCGGCGCCGACAAGCTCCTGAAGACCGTCAGCGCCAGCGTGCCGGCCGGCGGCAGCACCGTCGACATCCCGGTCGGCGACGACTGGGGTGCCGGCGCCTACGTCACGGCAACGCTGTTCAGGCCGGGCGATGCGCAAGAGACGCGCATGCCGGCGCGCGCCATCGGCGTCAAATGGCTGAAGCTCGATCCCGGCTCGCGCAAGCTTGCCGTCAGCCTGGCGCCGCCGGACAAGACCATGCCGCGCCAGCAGCTGTCTATCCCGGTCGCCGTAGCCGGCGTTCAGCCCGGCACCAACGCCTATGTGATGGTCGCGGCCGTCGACGTCGGCATCCTCAACCTGACCAACTACAAGGTGCCGGATCCGGAGAGCTGGTTCTTCGGGCAGCGCATGCTCGGTCTCGAGGTTCGCGACATCTATGGCCGGCTGATCGACGGCTCGCTGGGCACGACCGGCAAGCTGCGCACCGGCGGCGACGGAGCCAACATGCAGTCCCAAGGCAGCCCGCCGACCGAAAAGCTGGTCGCCTTCTTCTCCGGCCCGGTCCAGCTCGACGCCGACGGCAAGGCGCGGATCGACTTCGACATTCCGCAGTTCAACGGCACCGTGCGCGTCATGGCCGTCGCCTGGACCAAGGAGGCGGTCGGCCATGCCCAGTCCGACGTCATCGTGCGCGATCCGGTGGTGATCACCGCCGGCCTGCCGCGCTTCCTGGCGCCCGGCGATTCCGCCGTCATGCGGCTCGACGTCGCCGACACCGACGGCCCTGCTGGCGACTACAAGCTGACCATCGACACGACGGGCGACATGTCTACCGGCAGTGCCGCCTTGCCTGAAAAGCTGACGCTAGCCAAAGGCAAGCGGCAGACACTGACCGTGCCGTTGATTGCTCAGACCGCGGGCAACGCCTCGATCACCATCAAGCTTGCGCATGCCGACGGCACCGCCGTCGAGCAGACGCTCTATGTGCCGGTGCGCCCGGCGCAACTGCCGGTGACCACCCGCATGGTCGTCGACCTCAAGGGCAATGGCGGCGCGCTGCGCGTCGACAAGGAACTGCTGGCGGCAAGCCTGCTCGATGGCGCTTCGGTCAGCGTCGGCGTTTCGCAGGCAGCTGCCTTCGACGTGCCGTCGCTGCTGATGACGCTCGACCGCTATCCCTATGGTTGTGCCGAGCAGACCACCAGCCGCGCCATGCCGCTTCTCTACGTCAACGAGATGGCTTCCGGCATCGGCATGGCCAGCGACCCCGATCTGCATGGCCGCGTCCAGGATGCCATCTACAAGGTGCTGAGCTACCAGGCCTCGGCCGGCAGCTTCGGCCTGTGGGGTCCGGGTTCCGGCGATCTGTGGCTCGACGCCTATGTCACCGATTTCCTGACCCGGGCGCGCGAGCAGAAATACGACGTGCCGGCCCTGGCGATGAACCAGGCGCTGAGCAATCTGCAGAACGCGATCGGCTACGATCAGGACGTCCAGGATCGCGGCAGCGAGATCGCCTATGCGCTTTATGTGCTTGCCCGCAACAAGAAGGCCTCGGTCGGCGATCTGCGTTACCATGCCGACACCCAGCTCGAAGCCTTTACCAGCCCGATGGCCGTCGCCCAATTGGCGGCGTCTCTCGCGCTCTACGGTGACACGCAGCGCTCGGAGGCAACCTTCCAGGCCGCGCTGCAACTGGCCAAGTCGACCCCCGAATATGACTATTACCGGTCCGACTACGGCTCGCCGCTGCGTGACGGCGCGGCGATCCTGGCGCTTGCCGCGGAAAGCAAGCCGGTGCCGACCATCGTGCCGGCGCTGATCCAGCTGGTGACCCGGGAACGCGCCGACGCCAGGTGGACCAGCACACAGGACGAATCCTGGATGCTGCTGGCGGCCCGGGCGCTGAAGGCCGGCAATGATTCGATCGCGCTGACCGTCAACGGCGCACCGCATGCCGGCGGCTATTCGGACCAGATCGCCGGTGGCGACCTGGCCGACAGTCCGCTGACCATCGTCAATACCGGCAGAAATCCGCTGCAGGCGGTCGTCACCACCGTGGCCTCGCCGATCCAGCCTCTGCAGGCTGGCGGCAACGGCTTTACCATCAGCCGTACCTACTATAGGCTCGACGGCACAGAGGCCAACGTGACGGAGGTCAAGCAGAACGAACGCTATGTCGTCGTGCTCAAGGTTTACGAGCAGAACAGCTGGCCTTCGCGGCTGCTGATCACCGACCTGTTGCCGGCCGGCTTCGAGATCGACAATCCGGGCCTGGTCTCTAGCGCCCAATTGACGAACTTCTCCTGGCTGGCCCAGACCGATGCCGCCCATCTCGAATTCCGCGACGACCGTTTCGTCGCGGCGTTCAATCCGAACGACGGCGACGGAGACCGCAATATCACGCTCGCCTACGTCGTGCGCGCAGTGACGCCGGGCACCTACGCCCACCCGGCAGCAACGATCGAAGACATGTACCGGCCGCAATATTCGGCCCGCACCGCCACCGGCATGATGGAGGTCAAGGCGCCGTAACGATGGAGAGGGACGCAAACTGGTTGGTTGTAGCTAACGACGTGATGCAGCGCCGCCCCTCACCCTTACCCTCTCCCCGTGAAGGACGGGGAGAGGGGGTCGCCAGCGTTGCGGACAAGCCCCTTCTCCTCGTCCTTCACGGGGAGAAGGTGCCGGCAGGCGGATGAGGGGCGGCGCCATGCTCTCCAAACTATTCCTGCGCCGAGCGGCCATCACGGGCGTTTCCTTCGCCGGTCTCGCCGCAATCGCCGCCGCCGTCCTCTGGCAGCTCGACCGCGCTTTTCCGCCGCCGCTGCCGGCTGCTTTGACGGTCTCGACCGAGGTGCAGGACCGTGACGGCCAGCTGCTGCGCGCCTTCGCTACGCCGGACGGCTATTGGCGGCTCACTACCAGCCTGGACCAGGTCGACAAGCAGTTCGTCGACATGCTGGTCACCTATGAGGACAAGCGCTTCTGGGATCATCAAGGCGTCGACGTGCTGGCACTGGCGCGTGCCGCCGGCCAGTTCGCGACCAGCGGCCATATCGTCTCCGGTGGTTCGACGCTGTCGATGCAGCTCGCCCGGCTGATCGAACCGCGCGACAGCCGCAGCCTCGGCTCGAAGATCAAGCAGATGCTGCGCGCCGTCCAGATCGAACGGCGGCTTTCCAAGCGCGAGATCCTGGAACGCTATCTGACGCTGGCGCCCTATGGCGGCAATCTCGAAGGTGTGCGCGCCGCTTCGCTCGCCTATTTCGGCAAGGAGCCGAAACGGCTGACGGTCTCGGAGGCGGCCCTGCTCGTCGCGTTGCCGCAATTGCCGGAAAAGCGGCGCCCCGACCGCAACCTCGACGTCGCCCATGCGGCCCGCGACCGCGTGCTGACCCGCATGGTCTCGGCGGGCCTGCTCGGCGAACGCGAGGCCGCGCGTGCCGCGCTCGACGATGTGTCGGGGTTGCGGCGCACCTTGCCGGCACTCGCTGCCCATGCGGCCTATGCGATGCTGCCCAAGGCCATCCCCGGCCAGAAACTGCAACTGACGATCCGCAAGAGTGTCCAGGAAGGGCTGGAGCAAGTGGCCAAGGATGCCGCCGCCAGGCTCGGCCCTCGCCTCTCGGTGGCCATGGTGCTGGCCGATTCCCGCACCGGTGATATCCTTGGCGAGGTCGGCTCCGCCGATTTCTTCGATGCCAGCCGTTCGGGCTGGATCGACATGACCAAGGTCGTTCGCTCGCCAGGCTCGACGCTGAAGCCGTTCATCTACGGCCTCGCCTTCGAACAAGGCCTGGTGGCGCAGGAGACGCTGATCGAGGACAGCCCAGCCGATTTCTCCGGTTACCGGCCGAAGAACTTCGACATGGGCTATCAGGGCGATGTTAGCATCAGGCAGGCGCTGCAATTGTCGCTCAACGTGCCAGCGATCCGCGTGCTCGATGCGGTCGGCCCAGCCCGGCTGATGGCGCGCTTTCGCCAGGCCGATGTGAGCCCTATCCTGCCCGTCAACGAGGCGCCCGGCCTGGCAATCGGCCTCGGTGGCGTCGGGGTGACGCTGCGCGACCTGGTTCAGCTCTATACCGGGCTTGCCAATGGCGGCAAGGCACACACGCTGCATGACGGTACCGAGCCGGCGAATGCCGAACGCTCGACCACCACCATCCTCGATGGGCAGGCGACCTGGCAGATCACCGACATCCTGTCAGGCGTCAAGCCGCCCCAGGGTGCCGCCCAACGCGGCATCGCCTACAAGACCGGCACCTCCTACGGCTATCGCGACGCCTGGTCGGTCGGCTTTGACGGCCGCTATGTGCTCGGCGTATGGGTCGGCCGCCCCGACGCCGGCGCGGTGCCCGGCCTGTCCGGCTACATCTCGGCGGCGCCCATCTTGTTCGAAGGCTTTGTCCGGTCCGGCCTGGCCGCCGTGCCGCTGCCAAGCCAGCCGTCCGGCGTCCGGCGTCCGAAGCGCGAGGAGCTGCCGGTGACGCTGACGCGCTTCGGCGCCGGCACCGATGGGCTGGTGCAGGCGACGCCGACCGAACCTGCGCCAACCATCATCTTTCCGCCCGACGGTGCCCGCGTCGATCTCGACACTTCCTCGGCCGACGCCTCGCCGCTGGTTCTCAAGCTGCAGGGCGGCCGCGCACCATTCCGCTGGCTGGCCAATGGCAAGCCGCTGGTCGGCATCGACCGGCGGCGCACCGCAACCTGGCAGCCGGACGGCGCCGGCTATTCGACCCTGACCGTGATCGACGCGGCGGGACGCGCGGCCAGCGTGAAGGTTTTTGTCGAGTGAAAATTTCCCTTGAATAGATTCCGGCAGGTGATTCAGGGGATTGGGTTTTACGCCTTGCTTTCGGCCGCCGGTATTTCCTCGGCCTCTGCTGACACCCTCCCCGCCGGCTTTGTTCGGCTGGCCGACATCGATCCCAGTATCCGGCAGGATATCCGCTATGCCGGCCTCGAAAATTTCCTGCATCGCAAGGTAAGCGGCTACGATGCGCCGGTATGCGTCCTCACCAGGCAAGCGGCGCAAGCGCTTTCGGGAGTGCAGAAAGCGATTGCTGCCGAAAGGCTGACGCTGGTCGTGTTCGACTGCTACCGCCCTGCGCGGGCTGTCTCCGACATGGGTGAATGGACCAGAACGGGCGGCCCGCCGGACCCGCAATGGTACCCGAAGGTCAAGCGCAAGGATCTCATCGCCAAGGGCTATATCGGCGAACTGTCCACCCATTCGCGCGGATCGACGGTCGATGCCGCCATCACGCGGGCCGACCGCAACAGCGCTCCGAAACCGGTCTGCGGCGCGACGGATGCCGACACGCTCGATTTCGGCACCGGTTTCGACTGTTTCGATCCGGCAAGCGAAACGGCTCACCGACCGATAGCCAGTGAAGCGGCCGCTAACCGCAAAAAACTTGTCGAGGCGATGCGTGCCGGCGGCTTCAAGAATTACGCACGCGAATGGTGGCACTTCACGCTGGAGAACGAGCCGTTTCCAAAAGAGCGCTTCAACTTTCCCGTTACCGCCGAATAGCCGGCCGAAACCTTCGGACGCGACGCAGCCATTGCCGAAGAGCTGGCCATCTCTAGTTAATCGCGTCGGGAGCGCGATCATGGTCCATGCGGGGAAAATAGTTCCTCGCATCGCCGAAAGCAGGCGAAAAATTGCTTCAATGAGCCAAAAAAGGCAACATTGATTGCATCTAAATTCTATCAATTCGGTAGATTTGGCGCGAGTTCAACGGAGGCGGAAATGACCAAACCTCATTTCAGGAAACTGCTCGGCGCACTGGTCGCCACATCTGTCCAGTTCGGCACGCTCGGTTTCGCGTTTGCCGACACCACCATTCTCAACGTGTCCTATGATCCGACGCGTGAGCTCTACAAGCAGTTCGACGAGGCCTTCATTGCCCACTGGAAGGCCGAGACAGGCGAGACGGTCACCGTCCAGCAGTCGCATGGCGGGTCGGGCGCGCAGGCCCGCGCCGTGATCGACGGCCTCGACGCCGACGTGGTGACGCTGGCGCTCGAAGGCGATATCAACGCGATTGTCTCGAAATCGAAGAGGATCAATCCCGACTGGCGGACGAAATTCGAAAACAATTCCGCGCCCTACACCTCGACCATCATCTTTCTGGTCCGCAAGGGAAACCCCAAAGGCATCCATGACTGGAGCGATCTGGTCAAGGACGATGTCCAGGTGATCACACCCAATCCGAAGACCTCCGGTGGCGCGCGCTGGAACTATCTCGCCGCCTGGGCCTACGCCAGCGCCAAGGATGGCGGCGACGAGGCCAAGACCAAGGAATTCGTCGGCAATCTCTATGCGCATGTCCCGGTTCTCGACACCGGTGCGCGCGGCGCAACCGTGACCTTCGCGCAAAAAGGGCTGGGCGACGTGCTGCTCGCCTGGGAAAACGAGGCCTATCTGGCGCTCGACGAGTTCGGCGCCGACAATTTCGATATCGTCTACCCGCCGACCTCGATCCTGGCCGAGCCGCCGGTCGCCGTGGTCGACGCCAATGTCGACGCCAAAGGCACGCGCAAAGTTGCCGAAGCCTATCTGAGCTATCTCTATTCCAAGGAAGGCCAGACGATCATCGCCAAGAACCATTATCGCCCGTCGAAGCCCGACCTGGTGCCGGCGGAGGACCTGGCCAAGCTGCCTGAGATCAAGCTGATCACCATCGACGACCCGCTTTTTGGCGGCTGGAAGAAGGCACAGCCTTATCATTTCGGCGATGGTGGTATATTCGACCAGATCTATAAGCCGGCCCAGTAGCATTTAGATCAGGACGACATGACCACAGCACCCGCCAAGGCGGGGTGGCGGTTCAGACAGCCGAGCGTCATTCCGGGTTTCGGATTGACGCTCGGCTTCTCGCTTGCCTACCTCACCATCATCATCCTCATTCCCCTGTCCGGGCTGATCTGGCGCTCGGCGGCGCTCGGCTGGACCGACTTCTGGGCGATCGTCACCGATCGCCGTACCATCAACGCGCTTGAAATCAGCTTCGGCACCGCCTTCATTGCCGCCGCCGTCAACGTCGTTTTCGGCACGATCGTCGCCTGGGTGCTGGTGCGCTACAGCTTTCCGGGCCGCCGCATCGTCGATGCCATGGTCGACCTGCCCTTCGCGCTGCCGACGGCGGTTGCCGGCATCGCGCTGACCACGCTTTACGCACCGAACGGCTGGATCGGAAGCCTGCTGACGCCGCTCGGCATCAAGGTCGCGTATACGCCGCTCGGCATCGTCATCGCGCTGGTCTTCATCGGCCTGCCCTTCGTCGTGCGCACCGTGCAGCCGATCATGGAGGAGATCGACAAGGAGGTAGAGGAAGTGGCCGCCACGCTCGGCGCCAATCGCTTCCAGATCATCAGCCGCGTTCTGCTACCCGGACTGGCGCCTGCTATCGTCACCGGTTTCGCGCTGGCCTTCGCACGCGGTGTCGGCGAGTACGGTTCCGTCATCTTCATCGCCGGCAACCTGCCCTTCAAATCCGAGATCGCGCCGCTTCTGATCGTCATCCGGCTGGAGGAATATAACTACGCCGCGGCGACCGCGATCGCGGCGATCATGCTGGCGCTGTCCTTCGTGATGCTGCTGGTCATCAACCTGGTGCAGACCTGGAGCCGCAAGCGCTATGGCTGACCCGGAGATCAAATCCTACGCGCCGCACCACGAGAGCCAGTCGCCGGCAGTGACCGAAAGCCGCACGGCGAGAACCGTGCTGATGATCGTGACCTTTGCCTTCCTCGGCATTTTCCTGCTCCTGCCGCTGATCATCGTCTTCAAGGAAGCTTTCGCCAAAGGCATCGAGGCCTACACACAGGCGCTGGGCGAACCGGACACGCGCTCGGCGATTCGCCTGACGCTTCTGGTCGCGGCGATCTCGGTGCCGCTCAACGTCGTCTTCGGTATTTCCGCCGCCTGGGCGATCGCCAAGTTCGAGTTCAAGGGCAAGGCGTTCCTGACCACGCTGATCGACCTACCGTTTTCGGTCTCCCCGGTCATTTCCGGCCTGGTCTATGTACTTCTGTTCGGGGCGCAAGGCCTGCTCGGCGCCTGGCTCAAGGCGCATGGCATCGTCATCCTGTTTGCCGTGCCGGGCATCGTGCTTGCCACGATCTTCGTCACCTTCCCCTTCGTCGCCCGCGAATTGATCCCGCTGATGCAGGAACAAGGCAACGGCGACGAGGAGGCAGCCCTGTCGCTCGGGGCCAATGGCTGGCAGGCGTTCTGGTATGTGACGTTGCCCAACGTCAAATGGGGATTGCTCTACGGCGTGCTGCTGTGCAATGCCCGCGCGATGGGCGAGTTCGGCGCGGTCTCGGTTGTGTCGGGCCACATACGCGGGCTGACCAACACCATGCCGCTGCATGTCGAAATCCTTTATAACGAGTACAATGCCGCCGCCGCCTTTGCCGTCGCTTCGCTGCTTGCCGGCCTGGCGCTCGTCACGCTGGTCTTGAAAACACTTCTCGAGATGCGCTACGGCGCCGAGATCGCCGCGACGCGCGGACACTGACAAAATGCATGTCGCCCAAAACTGGGAACCGGCTTTGGGATAACGACATGCATCAACTACAAAGGGATTTGCATGGAAGTTCGCGTTGCCAACGTGCGCAAGGAGTTTGAGCGGTTTCCGGCCCTCCACGACGTTTCGCTCGACATCAAGTCGGGAGAACTGATCGCTCTGCTGGGACCTTCCGGTTCCGGCAAGACGACGCTGCTCAGGCTGATTGCCGGGTTGGAGCGGCCGACCCGCGGAAAGATCTTCTTCGGCGAAGAGGATGCCTCGCAAAAGTCGATCCAGGAGCGCAATGTCGGCTTCGTTTTCCAGCACTACGCGCTGTTTCGCCATATGACGGTCGCCGACAATATCGGCTTCGGACTCAAGGTCCGGCACGGACCGTCCCGCCCGTCGGCGAAGGAAATCCGCCGCCGCGCCTCGGAACTCCTCAACCTCGTTCAGCTTTCCGGTCTGGAAAAACGCTATCCGGCGCAACTTTCGGGCGGCCAGCGCCAGCGGGTGGCGCTGGCCCGCGCCATGGCGATCGAACCAGCCGTGCTTTTGCTCGACGAGCCGTTCGGCGCGCTCGACGCGCAGGTGCGCCGCGAGTTGCGCCGCTGGCTGCGCGACATCCACGACACCACGGGTCATACCACCGTCTTCGTCACCCATGACCAGGAAGAGGCGCTGGAGCTTGCCGACCGCGTCGTGGTGATGAGCCAGGGCCGCATCGAGCAGGTCGGCACCGCCGACGAGATCTACGACACGCCGAACTCGCCCTTCGTCTACGGCTTCATCGGCGAATCGAGCTCGCTTCCCGTCAAGGTCGAGGACGGCCAGGTCTGGATCGCCGACCGGCCGATCGGGCTTTCCGCGCCGCGCGCACCGCAAGGCGAAGCGACGCTGTTCTTCCGCCCGCACGACGTCGATCTGGTGGAAGAATGCAACGGCTGCATCGCCGGCACGGTCGCCGCCAGCCGCCGCGTCGCCGGCACCAGGCGGGTCGAGCTCGAAATCGGCGGCGAACGCCAGCGGGTCGAGATCGAATTGCCCGTCGATCATCCGGCGGCGCAGAAAAGTCGAGTGGCTTTTAGGCCGCGGCGCTGGAAGCTTTTTCCGGCTGCTTGATCCTCTATCCAGGCGCTACACCAGCCAGTTCTCGACCTTCAGGCCTTTGATCCGGTTGAACTCCCCGGTGTTGGCGGTCACCAGGGTAGTTCCCAGTGCACGGGCGTGGGCAGCAATAAAAAGGTCGTTTTGGCCGATGGTCTGGCCCCTGCCTTCCAGTTCTGCGCGAATCGCGCCGTACTCGGCATCCACCGGCACATCGAGCGGCAAGACGGGAATCTCAGCCAGCAATTCCTCAACCTTCTTGTGCAACTTGGCTGATCTTTTCTTGACACAGCCATATCGCAGTTCCGACGCGACCACGATGCTGGTACACACGGCGGCGTCTCCCACGCGCAGGACAGCGCTTGCGGCTTTCCCGGCCGGATTTCGGATCATGTCGCTGACAATGTTCGTGTCCAGCATGAACCTCATCAAAAAAATTCCTCGGATTTGACAGGCATATCCTCGACTTCGGGAAAGTCTTCCTCGGCACCCGGCGGCGGCTCTTTCGCCCATTGCGCGAGCAGTGCGGTGAGGCCAGGTTTGCGGACCGGCTCGATGATGAGGCGGTCGCCTTCACGGCTGATCAAGACCTTTTCGCCGGGAAGTTCGAACTCGACAGGAATGCGCACCGCCTGGCTGCGATTGTTGCGAAACAACTTCGCCTCTTTCGGCGGGGTTGCTGAATGGCGGCGTTGAGGCATGATGACAGCTCCTTGTATATACCATTTGTATATGCCAAACAGCGCGGCGACGCAATCGCCTTGCACCGCGTTGGCCCGCCGGGAACCATCGTGCACGCCGATGGCATAGGCTCCGCTGCCAAGCTGTCCTGAGACTCTGCTTGAAAGAAAAAACTAGAAATCGCCCACAGCGGGAATATTTCTTCTATCGACAACGTGGAGGGGCCGCTCCGCGTCCCTCGTCGCGCACAATGTCTTGCCGCTATGGTCCGGCATTAAGCGCACGGCATTGGAGCCCTGTTTTATGAAGCGATTTTTGCTTGGCGTCGCCACGTTGGCCGGCCTGTTCCTCGCATCCTCCCAAGCCTGGTCGGCCGACAAATTGCTGAACGCCTCTTACGATGTCGGCCGCGAACTGTTTGCGCAGGTCAACAAGGCCTTCGTCGCCGGCCACCCTGGCGTCACCATCGATCAGTCGCATGCCGGGACGTCTGCGCAGGCACGCGCCATTGCCGAAGGCCTCGGCGCCGACGTGGTCACCTTCAACCAGGTCATCGACATCGACTTCCTGGTCAAGAAAGGCCTTATCTCCGCCGACTGGCAGAAGGACTTTCCGGACAACGCCTCGCCTTTCTATTCGCTGCCCTCCTTCCTGGTGCGCGCCGGTAATCCGAAGCACATCAAGGATTGGAACGATCTCGTGCGCGACGACGTCCAGGTGATCTTCCCCAATCCGAAAACCTCCGGCAATGCGCGCTACACCTATCTCGCAGCCACCGCCTACGCCAAGGAAGCCTTCAAAGGTGACGATGCCAAGGTGAAGGAGTTTGTGACAAAGCTGTTCAACAACGTGCCGGTGTTCGACAGCGGCGGGCGCGCCGCGACCACCACTTTCGTGCAGCGCGAGATCGGCGACGTGCTCATCACCTTCGAGTCGGAAACGCGCGGCGTCCGCAAGGAGTATGGCGAGGACAAATTCGAGCAGGTGACGCCCTCGGTCAGCCTGTTGGCGGAATTTCCGGTGGCGATCGTCGACACGGTCGCCGACGAGCACGGCACACGCGACCTCGCCAAGACCTATCTCGACTTCCTCTATACGCCGGAGGGCCAGGACATCGCCGCCCGCAACGGCCTGCGGGCCCGCGACCCGGCGGTCGCCGCCAAATACAAGGCTGAGTTTCCCGATGTCCGCCTGCTGACGGTGGAGGACGTCTTCGGCGGCTGGGCCAAGGTCCAGGCCGAGCATTTTGCAGCGGGCGGCCTGCTCGACCAGACTTACGGCAGCCGCTGACGTCGCCAACCTCGCGAACTGATGGAAAGCCGGCGCTTGCCAGCTTTCCTTCCATTTTGCCCCGCCGAAATTGCAGCTTCCGCACATTCCGGACCGCCCGCCCGCCAAAACGTTACGAAGAATCAACGCGTTTGCGCGCAATATGTCGTCGGACGGCCTGTCTGCGCGAACGGCATCGCACGGCCAAACCGTCATTATTTGCACACAAACAGCCGCCAAATGCGGGTGGTTGGGGCTTTATGGGTTGGTTCGGGCATGCTTACCAAAAAAGGCAAATACGGCCTCAAGGCCCTCGTGCATCTGTCGGGCCTGCCGGTCGGCCAGCTTGCATTCGTCAACGACATTGCGGTCGCCAACAACATCCCCAAGAAATTTCTGGATGCCATCCTGGGCGAGTTGCGCAACGCCGGATTCGTCCAGAGCCGCAAGGGCAAGGAAGGCGGCTATCGTCTCGCCCGGCCGGCTTCCGAGATCAAGATCGGCCATGTCGTGCGCGTTCTCGACGGGCCGCTGGCGCCGATCCCCTGCGCCAGCCGCACGCAATACCAGCGCTGCGAGGATTGCGATGAGGCGACCTGCCAGGTCCGGCACATGATGCTGGAGGTCCGTCAGGCAATCGCCGAGGTGCTCGATAACCGCAGCCTCGCGGCCATGCGCGACGCCGACAATGACGATTTCCCGGTCGAACTGACGTCGCAGATCTAGAGCAATTCCAGGAAAAGTGTGAAACGGTTTTCCCGGGAAAAGCGCGTAGCGCTTTCCCTAGGGAATTGCGCAAAAACAAAGAGATAGAGCGGTTCGGCGTTTCCGTGAAACGATGAACCACGCTAGCGCGCGAGCAGGCTCAAGGCGGTTGCGACGGTGTCGGCGACCGGACGCGTGCCATCCAAGGTTATCGCCGCCTCGTCCGCCGCTGGCGCCTCGAGCGTGGCGAACTGGCTGTCGACCAGGCTTGCCGGCATGAAATGACCCTTGCGATTGCCGACGCGCTGTTTTGCCGTTGCCGGGTCGATCTCCAAATAGACGAAAATGATATCCGGGCAAAAGCCGCGCAGGCGATCGCGATAGCTGCGCTTCAACGCCGAGCAGGCGGCGACCACACCTTGCCCGCTTGCGACCGATGCTGCCATGCGCTGGCCGATCGCGTCGAGCCAGCCCTCGCGCAGCGCGTCGGTGAGCGGCTGCCCGCTCGCCATGCGCGCGACGTTTTCGGGCGGATGCAGCCTGTCGCCTTCGATAAAGACGGCGCCCGATGCCGCTGCAAGCGCTTCGCCGACGACCGACTTGCCGCAGCCGGCGACGCCCATCACCACGATGGCGGATGTCGCTCGTCCAGTGCTCGCCGGCTTATATGCCACGTCTTTCCCGGTCATGCAGGTCAGCGGCTTGCCGGCGCGCGGCCATAGAGCAGCAGCATGGCGACGATGACGACGCCGTAGATGATCTGCCGTCCCGCCTCCGGCATCTGCATGACAGAGAGAATGGATTGCAAAAGCGTGATCAGGATCACGCCGGCGACGGTGCCGAGATAGGAGCCGCGCCCGCCGAGGATCGAGGTGCCGCCAAGCACCACGGCGGCGATCGACGGCAGCAGATAGGCATCGCCCATCGATTGTGCCGCCTTGGAGGCATAGCCGGCCAACAGCACGCCGCCGAAGGCGGAGAGCCCGCCCGAAACTGCAAAGGCGACCATCACCACGCGCCTTGTATCGATGCCGGAAAGATAGGCGGCACGCTCGCGGTTGCCGATGCCGTAGACGGTGCGGCCGAAGCCGGTGCGGGTCAGCACGAACACCATTGCGGCGCCGATCAGCGCCCAGATGAGAACTGCGTTCGGCACGCCAGGAACAGCAAAGCCGGTCGCCAGATAGCGCATCGCACCGGTCGCCGAATCCTGCGGCGAGAAACCGCCGGTGTAGACCACCATCAGCCCCTGCGCGACGGCGTTGGTGGCAAGCGTGATGATCATCGAGGGGATGCGCAGATAGGCTACGCCGATGCCGTTGACGATGCCGATCAGAACACCGCAGAAGATGCCGAACGGAATGGCAAGCGCCACGCCGACGGGACCGTATGCGGCCGCGGCGCAGGCCATCATGGCGCCGGCCGCCACCGACCAGGGCACTGACAGGTCGATCTGGCCGAGCAGGATGACCAGCATCATGCCGGTGGCGATGACGCCCAGAAACGACGCCACCTTGAGCTGCTGCAAAAGGTATTCAGGCGACAGGAAGCTGCGCGAATAGAGGCTGCCGAGGAACAGCAGCAGCACGATACAGGCGAACGCCGTGAGCACCGCCGGATCGGCGCGGCGGAGGAATTTCGGCATGCGGCCGGCGAGACCGCTCACAGTCGTTTCGCTCACAGGAACCACTCCAGCCGGTTGCGGACCCGAAACAGGGCGAAGGCGCCGAGGCTGACCGCGATCAGCAGGATGACGCCCTGGAACAGGGGCTGCCAGAGCGGATCGAAATCGAAGACGAACAGCAGGTCGCCGATGGTGCGGAAGGCAAGCGCGCCGAAGATCGCGCCGATGGCGCTGCCCTTGCCGCCGAACAGCGACACGCCGCCAAGCACGACCGCGGCAATCGAAAACAGCGTATAGGCGTTGCCGCTGGCATAGGCCGCATCGCCGGTATAGGTGAAAAACGTCAGGAACAGCCCGCCGATCGCGGCAAGCAGCCCGGCAAGCGCATAGGCGGCGAACTTTCCACGCCGGATCGGCACGCCGGACATGTAGGCCGCCATCTCCGAGGAGCCGGCTGCATAGGCGGCCCGGCCGAGCACCGACCGGCTGAACGGCACCCAGACAACGAGCACGACCGCCAGCAGCGTCACCAGGCTCGCCGGCACAAAACCAAACAGGCGCCCTGTCAGCGCATCGGCGAGCCCTTCATTGACCGAGCCGCCCGGAAACGGCCGAAGCAGCAGCGCGATGCCGAAATAGACCGCGCCGGTGGCGATGGTGGCTACGATCGGCTGCAGGCGTCCATAGATGACGATGGCGCCGTTGATTGCCCCGCACAGCAGCCCGGTGCCGAGCACGGCGATGACGCCGAAGGCGGTCTCGATGCCGGTGCCGACGACCAGCCACGACGCCAGGCAGTTGGTCAGCGTGAAGATCATGCCGACCGAAAGATCAATGCCGGCGGTGATGACCACCAGCGTCTGCGCCATCGCGACGAAGGCGAGCAGCACGCCCTTGTTCGAGGCGGTCTGCACGATATTGGCGGTGAAACCCGCTGGGTGGTTCGAGGTGTAGATGACGAACATGACGACGAAGATGCCGAACGCCAGCAGCGTTCCGCGCTGTTCGGCAAGCCAGTAGCGCCAATCCTTCACGCGTCCGCTCCTTGCCTTGGCATCTCTTCGTGAATGTTGAGCGCGCTGGCGATCAGCGCCCGTTCGGTGATTTCGGCGCCGACCAGTTCGCGCTTGACCGCCCCGTCATAGAGCACCAGCACTCGGTCGCAACAGCCGATCAGCTCGTCATAGTCGGTCGAATAGAAGAGGATCGCCGCACCCTGGTCGGCAAGCTTGCGCATCAACTGGTAAAGCTCCTGCTTGGTGCCGACATCGATGCCGCGCGTCGGATCGTTAAGCAGGATGATGCGCGGCTGCCGCATCAGCCATTTGGCGATAACGACCTTCTGCTGGTTGCCGCCGGACAGCGCGCCGACCGGAATGTCGAGCCCGGCCGTCTTGATCGCCAGAAGACCGACCATGTCGTCGATCAGCCGCTGCTCAGCGGCGCGATCGATGATGCCGGCCCTGGACAGCCGGTCGAGGGCGGCGAAGGAGAGGTTTTCGCGCACCGTCATCGGCAGCATCAGCCCCTCGGTCTTGCGGTCCTCCGGGATCAGCGCCATGCCGATCCGGTCATCGCGTGCGGCGGCCGGGCTGGCAATCGCCACCGGTCTGCCGTCGATCAGGATCTGGCCCGACAGGCCGCGCAGCACACCGAAGAAGGCGAGCAGCAATTCGCGCTGGCCCTGGCCATCGAGGCCGCCGAGGCCGACCACCTCGCCCGCCCCGACCGACAGCGAGACATCGTGCAGCCGATCCGTCCAGGACAGGCTGCGCGCCTCCAGAACCGGCGTGGCTGCAGCACCCGCCCGCGCGGGCTTGGGCGGAAAGATGTGGCTGTATTCGCGCCCGATCATCAGTTCGACGACCTCGTTGTCGCTCTTGGTGCCGGCCGCATAGCTGGCGACATTGCGGCCATTGCGGAATACCGTGCACTGGTCGGCCAGTTCGGCGATCTCGTTCATGCGGTGCGAAATATAGAGCAGCGCCAGCCCTTCGGAACGCAGCCGCTTCAACACGGCGAAAACCCTGGCGACGTCAGCCGCGGTCAGCGCCGAGGTCGCCTCGTCGAGGATCAGGATGCGTGGCTTGCGCGCCAGTGCTTTGGCGATCTCGACCATCTGCCTTCTTGAAAGAGGAAGATCCTTGACCAGCGCCAGCGGATGGATATCGGAGGCGCCGGCGCGAGCAAGGGCTTCTTCGGCGATGCGGCGCTGCGCCTTGCGGTCGATCATGCCGAAACGCTTCGGCGGATCGGAAATGACGATGTTGTCGGCAACGCTGAGTTCGGGGACGAGCGACAGTTCCTGGAAGATGCAGACGATGCCGGCCTGGTTGGCAGCGGCCGGCGAAGCGAAGCTCACTTCGTTTCCGTCCAGCATCATGCGGCCCTCGTCGGGCGCGACGACCCCCGCCATGACCTTGATCAGCGTCGATTTGCCGGCGCCGTTCTCGCCGAGAATGGCGTGGATGCTGCCTGGAGTGACCGACAGCTCAGCCTTCTCCAGCGCCCGCACGCCGCCATAGCGCTTGGATATGCCTTCCATGCGGAAGAGCGGAACCGCACCGTCCATCGGCCCTCCCCAGGCGCTTGGCAATCAGGATGTCGAGCGCCGACGCCGCGGAATTTCCCGCGGCGTCGGGCTGTCGGAGTTTACTGGTTTTCCTTGCTCTGGCCCATGATTTCCTGCGCCGTGAAGTTGATGCCGCAGGTCGGGAAGGAATTGCCGACGAAGAAATTGTCGGATTGGTCGGGGAAGAAATCCTGGCCTGCCTTGAAGTTCGGATCTTCGACGATCGCCAGCGGCAGCTTGACCGCTTGCGGCACGACCTGGCCTTCAAGTGCTGCAATCGCCGTCTTGATGGCAACCGCGACCTGAGCCGGGCCGGTTCCGGCCGACGAGCATTTCAGGCCGTCAGCGGCGAACTTGGCACAGAATTTGCGGAAGCCATTCTCCGTCTCGCCGCCGAACGGCACGAACGGATGCTTGGCATCGATCATCGCCTGCACGATGCCGGTATCGCCGCCCTGTCCGGTAATGCCGTCGAAGGGGCCGTTGGTGGCAATGGCATCGGCCGTAGCCTTTTGCGCAACGCCGTCATCCCACTTGCCGACGACCTCGGTGACATCCCATTTCTTGCCGGAAGCGTCGAGAACCTCGTGGATGCCGTTATGGCGGTCGGTGTCGACGGACGTGCCTGCAACGCCGCGCACCTCCAGCACCTTGCCGCCATTCGGCACGTGCTTGACCAGCCAGTTGCCCCACAATTCGCCAAGGCCTTTCTGGTCGACATTGACGTTGATGGCATCCTTGGTGTCGAGGATGTTGTCGAAGGCGACCAGCACCACGCCGGCTTCCTTGGCCCGCTTGATGACAGGGCCGAATGCGGTCGGGTTCTGGGCGTTGACGACGATCGCGTCATAGCCGGAATCGATGAAATTGTTGATTGCCGAAATCTGGGCCGGCACGTCTTCGCCGGTCGAGACCACCTTGAATTCCTTGAGCTTGGCCGCGACCTCCGGCTGCGCTGCATAGGCTTTTGCCGTCTGCACCATCTGGATGCGCCAAGTGTTGGCGATGTAGCCGTTGGCCAGAGCGATGCGGTACGGGCCGTCTTTCTTGGGAAACTTGAAGAACTGCGTATCGGCCGACCACGGCGCGAAGCAGTCAGGCTCGGCCGATGGCCCCTTGACGATTTCAGGTTCGGCGATCGCCGACGAGCTCAGCATGACGAAAGCAGTGGCGGCAACGATACCGCCAACGAGTGACTTGATCATCGATATTCCTCCCAGTTGCAGTTTTGTTTGTTCTTACGCCGATGAATTTGCGCGTTTCCGGCCCGGCACCTCCCGCCGTACCCGTTGCGCGTTCAGGTGGCCGAATGCCGACCCGATCCCCTCCTTTGTTGCCCGGCTAGTCTCGCAAAAACTATCATATTATACATAATAAACAAGCATGAGCTGTCGCTTATGTATAATAAACAGCCTGCCATCTTCGGGGCGAAGTACCGCCCGGCGATAACTGGTAGCGCTACCATGACGCTGTGTAAAGGCCATTGCGTTGAAGCTCGCTTCAGCGCGCCGTGCTCTCACGTTGCTTGAGCTCGAAGCCGAGGTCGACGACCCGCTGTTCCGGCCTGTTGCCTTCGATCGCCGCAAGCGCCATGGCGACAGCCCGTCGGCCGATCTCGTAACGGTAGGTCCGAACGCTGGTGACCGACGGAAACGCCACTTCCATCATGTCGAGATCGTTGAAGCCGACGATTCCGATCGTCTTCGGCACGGCGATCGAAGCGCGATGGCATTCGAACAGCACGCCAAGGGCGATATCGTCATTGTTGCAGAACACGCCGTCGAGGCTCGGCACCTTGGCCAGCGCGTCGCGGAACAATTCGCGGCCGAGGGTGACGCTGGAGGGCACCGGCGTCGTGGTGGTGAGCCGCGCATCGAACAGGCCGGCCGCCTCCATCGCCGCGCGATAGCCGGCAAGCCGCCGCTGCGAACGCGGATCCATGCGCGCGCCGATAAAGCCGATCCGGCGATAGCCTGCCTCGATCAGATGTTCCGCAGCCGCCTTGCCGCCCTGGAAATGTGAGAAACCGACCATCATGTCGACCGGATCGGGCCCGGTCTCCATCACCTGCACCACCGGACAGCCTGCCGTTTCCAGCAGCTTTCGCGACGCCGGCGTCTGGTCGATGCCGGCCACGATCAGCGCCGCCGGGCGTTGCGGGCCGAACACCTGCAGCAGCCGCTCTTCCTCAAGGCCGGAATAGTGGGTGTTGCCGAGCTGGATGCGGAAAGGGCCGTCCGACAGGCTGTCGTAGATGCCGCGCACCACTTCGGCAAAGACGTTGTTGGTAAGCGACGGCACCAGGACGCCAAACACCTCGGCGCGCGCCGAAGCCAGCGCCCGCGCATTCGGGTCGGGCACATAGCCGAGCTCATTCACGGCGGACTCGATCTGGCGGCGCAGGTCTTCCGAGACACGCCCCGGCTCACGCAAGGCGCGCGACACGGTGATGGCGCCGACGCCGGCCTTGCGGGCGACATCGGCGATGGTCGGGCGGCCGCCGCCACGGCGTGAGCGCGGCTTGATCACCGTACTCGTCCCGACGCCGGGCAACCGCCCAGACGCGATCGTGAGACGATGTTCAGGGTCTTTGCCACTGCCGCCATGCCAACCTGGCCCATTGCACCTTGTCTGGCGTCGCGCAGCCTTCGGCTATTGTCAAGCGATGCCGGAAAGACTGATCCGTATCGCCGTGCTTCAGGCCGTCACGGCAGCGCTGCGCCGGGCCTTCCACAGCAGCAGCACCATGGCCGAAATGTTCAGCAGGTTCCAGCCGATGCCGTTGAGGAACGCGGCGGCATAGGAACCGGTCAAATCGTAGATCCAGCCCGACATCCAGCCGCCGATAGCCATGCCGAAGATGGTCGCCATCATGACGATGCCGACGCGCTGGCCAGCCTCCTTGGCTGGCATATATTCGCGCACGATGATCGCATAACAGGGCACGATGCCGCCCTGCGACAGACCGAAGACCAGCGAGACGACATAGAGCGAGGCAAGCCCGTCGAACGGGATATAGAACAACAGCGAAAGGCATTGCAGCACAGAGCCGATCAGCAGGGTTTTCACGCCGCCGATGCGATCGGCAAGGAAGCCCGAGCCAAGCCGGCTGACGACGCCCGCCGCCAGCATGATCGACAGCATATCGGCGCCATGCGCGACGCCGTAGCCGAGATCCATGCAGTAAGCGACGATATGGACTTGCGGCATCGACATCGCAACGCAGCAGCCGAGCCCGGCGACGATGAGCAGCGCCTGCAAGGCCGCCGGCGACAGCGAGATCGGCTGGACCACGCGGCTGCCTAGCGACCCGGGAGCCGCCTGAGGTGGTGCGCCGCGCCGGAGCAGCAGGACCAGCGGCACCATGGTGACCAGGCAGACGACGCCGATCGCGGCATAGGTGAAGCGCCAGCCTTGCGCCTGCATGACATAGGGCATCGCCGTCGGCCAGATCGCTCCGGCGAGATAGTTGCCGGACGCGGCAGCCGTCACCGCGACGCCGCGGCGCCGATTGAACCAGTGCGAGATGTCTGCGATCAAAGGGCCGAAGATCGCCGACGAGCCGACGCCGATCAACAGGCCCTGGACCAGGGTGAACTGCAGGATCGAACTGGTCAGCGACGCCAGCAGGAAGCCGGCGCCAAGTGTAATCGCGGCAATCAGCGCCGGGATCCAATACCCCATGCGGTCGATGGCGCGGCCGAACAGCACATTGCCGGCGGCAAAGCCGACCATGGTCGCGGTGTAGGGCATCGAGGCAGCGGCGCGATCGACGCCGAATTCTGCCTGCACGGCGGGCAGCACCACGACCACCGCCCACATGCCGACCCCGCCGATCGTTGCCAGCAGCATCGAGATGCCGAGTCGTATCCATGCGTAGGTGCTGTCGATGCCGGAACTTCCTGCCTGGCTTGAGACGATTGGGGTCAAGGCGTTTCCTGTCCGCAGTTCTTGAATCGGCGGTTCTGACCACTATCGGCGCATTCGCATCGCCGAGCAGCGCCACGACAGGCAAATCCGTGGCTCCAGGGATTCGGGCCGAGGTGGAACAGGGGTGCGCCATAAGGCGTTTTCCCGGCAACGACCTAGTGGAAGGAGTTTGCCATGACCGCGCAACGGAAATGGTCCGCCGACGTCACCGAGCACAGCGACGCGCTGGACCTAGAGGAACACATCTTCGAATCCCACGATCCCAAGAAGATCGCCGCCTCTTTGAAGCGATCGGCCGAGCACAGCGATCGACGCAAGGCAGGGCCGTTTCAATCCGCCATGTCGATGCTGAATTTCTACATCAACCGCGCCGGCAAGAACCTGCCGGCGGCGCAGAAGAAAGTGCTGGAGGACGCAAAGGACGAGCTGCGTGCCCTCTTCGGGCGCCCCAAAGAGGACTAGGGTTAACATTGGTTCTGCCAAATTCGGCTGAACTGGACCTAGTGACAGGGCCTCTTTGTCGCCAGTTTGCAGGCTCGGCTTGTATTCCCAAGCCTGCAAAAGCCTGGCGTCATGACGGTCAAGATCGGCATCAATCCCATCACCTGGAGCAATGACGACGTTCCGGCGCTTGGCGGCGATACGCCCTTGGAGACCTGCCTGTCGGAAACCGCGCAGGCCGGCTACCGCGGCACCGAGCTCGGCGGCAAATTTCCGCGCCAGGCTGAAGTGCTTGGGCCGCTCCTGTCCTCCTATGGCCTGGAACTCGTCTCCGGCTGGTATGATGGCCGCATTCTCGACCGCACGGTCGACGAGGAATTCGCGGCGATTACCCCACATCTGCAGCTGTTGCGCGACCTTGGCGCCAGGATCGTCGTCTACGCCGACACCTCGCGCGGTCGCCATGACGGCATTTTCGCGCCGATCTCCGAGCGTCCGCGGCTCGCCGATCGGGACTGGCCGTCCTATGGCGAGAAACTGACCGCCCTCGCCGACCGCATGGCCGCATTCGGGGTCGGCATGGCCTTCCACCACCACATGGGCACCATTGTCGAGACGGACGATGAAGTCGACAGGCTGATGACGGCGACGGGCCGAAGCGTCGGCCTGTTGTTCGATACCGGCCACTGCCTGTTTTCGGGCGGCGACCCGCAATCGCTGCTGCAACGGCATCTCGACCGCATCGTGCATTTCCACTGCAAGGACGTTCGCAGGGCGGTGCTGGAACGGGCACGCCGCGAGGACATGAGCTTCATGGCGGCGGTAATGGACGGCATTTTTACCGTGCCCGGCGACGGCTCGGTCGATTTCCTGTCATTGCTGAAACCCCTCGCCGCGCGCGGCTATGAAGGTTGGATCGTTGTCGAAGCTGAGCAGGATCCGGCCAAGGCACATCCGCTGACCTATGCCAGCAAAGGCTATTTCTCGTTGCTCGCCACCGCCCGCGAAGCCGGTTTCGAAGTGGCGACGCGACAGGCAGACTGACCGGACCGTATTGCGAGCCGGAGGAACATGATGGGCGCGCGCCTCGATGGGGTTAGCGACGCGAAAGCGCCCGGCGATCCGCGCCGTCTTGCTCCCTGTGCGGCGCGGATCGCAGAATCCCGGCTCCGGATTTCAAACCCCGACTTTCAAGCTTGAGGCCGGCCGGAAGCCGTGCCTTGATGCAACCGAGGAGGAGCGACATGGCTTTCGAAGCTGCGCTTGGCATGGAACGGCTTTGCACCATCCGGGAGATCGCCGAGAAGGCGGAACTTGGCGCCGCCACCGTGCATCGCGCGCTGAAGAACAGCCGCGAGATCCGCCCCGAAACCAGGCGACTGGTGCTCGATACCGTCTGCCGGCTCAACGAGGAAAAGATCGCCCGCGCCGCCCGGTTCGTCGGGGGATAGTGCCGTGGCCGACCACATGCGCCTTTCCCTCGACATCATGTCGGTCGACCGCGCTTCGGAAGAACCGATGCATCGTCAGATCTACGGCGCGTTGCGACGCTTCATCCTTGACGGCCAGATCCCGCAGAACACGCTGCTGCCGTCGACGCGCTCGCTGGCCGAAGATCTGAAGGTCGGGCGCAACACGGTCATCGCCGCCTATGACCAGCTCCTCGCCGAAGGTTTCATCGAGGCGCGTGCCGGATCGGGTACCTGGGTGGCGCCGATCCAGCAGAACCGTCCCTTGGCGTCGCTGCGCGCCGGTCTGGCAGCGCCGCAAAAGCTGTCGCGGCGTGGCCAGACCATCGTCAACGGCCCGCAACCGCCGCGCAATGCCGGCGTCATCAATTTCCATCCGGGCGTGCCTGAAACGGCATCGTTTCCGTTCACCATCTGGTCAAGCCTTCTGGTGCGCAATGCACGCAGCCGCGACGAGAGCCTGCTTGGTTATCTCTCCTTTGCCGGCCACCCCGGCCTGCGTCAGGCTATTGCCTCGACCATCGGCCTGTCGCGCGGCATCAGCTGCACCGCCGACCAGGTGATCATCGTCACCGGCGCGCAGGCAGCGCTCGATCTCGTCTCGCGCGTGCTGATGGACGAAGGCGACCATGTCTGGATGGAGGAGCCCGGCTATCTCGGCGCCAAGAGCGCCTTTCTCGCCAGCGGCGCCAGATTAGCACCGTTGAAGGTCGACCGGCGCGGCTGGCATCTTGCCGATCCGGAGCTGCCGCCGCCGCGGCTGATCTATGTGACGCCATCCTGCCAATGGCCGTTCGGCACCATCATGCGCATCGAGGAGCGGTTGCAGCTGCTCGACATCGCCGAACGCAACGGCGCCTGGATCGTCGAGGACGACTATGACGGCGAATACCGGTTCCGCGGCCGGCCGGTGCCGGCGCTGCGCGGGCTCGATCATGCCGACCGCGTTGTCTATATCGGCAGCTTCGGCAAGACGCTGATCCCGGCGCTGCGCATCGGTTATCTGATCGTGCCGCGCGAATTGTCGGTGCCGTTCGACCGGGCGGTGAGCATCACCGGCCAGTTCGCGCCGCTGATCCTGCAGGCAACGGTCAACGACTTCATCACGCAGGGCTATTTCGCCACACACCTCAAGCGCACGCGCCGGCTCTATGCGCGCCGGCAGGCGAACTTCGTCAAGCTGTGCCAGGAGCATCTGGCCGAATGGCTGACCGTCACGGAAAACGATTCCGGCATGCAGCTGCTGGCGAGCTTCGTCAGGCCCTACAACGACAGTGACGTGGTCGCTGCCGCCCTCAAGGAGGGGCTCGACGTCCAGGGCATCTCCATCAACTACCACTCTACTGAACCCGAGCACGGCCTGCTGCTCGGCTATGCGGCGATGGACGAACGCCAGATCCTGCGTGCCGTGCTGGCGCTGCGCGCCGCGTTTCTGAGGTTGGACAGAAGCTAGGGCAAGCGCGTCATCTCGTTCACCGCGGTTGCAACAATCGCCCGAGGCGATTAGAAATACGCCATCGGTCTTGGTCCTTCGCCGCGTTCGCGCAAGGAGCCACTCACAAGGCCGAACCTCCCCGAAAACCAGAAGCATGCCGCCGCCGTATGAGCCGGCGACGCATTCATCTGAATCATGAGGATTCCATGAGAATCGCATCCTGTGCCTGCGGGCAACTGAGGATCTCCTGTGAGGGAGACCCGCGACTGGTCGCGCAATGTCACTGCCTCGACTGCCAGAAACGGACCGGCAGCACATACGGCGTCGCCGCCTTCTTCGCGCGCGACAAGGTTGAAGCCCACGGCGACGCCAGTACCTACAGGCGGTCGGCTCGGAGCGGCCATCACGTCACTTTCCATTTCTGCCCGGGCTGCGGCTCGAGCGTTTTCTGGGAGCCCGAGCGAAAGCCAGAATGGATCGCCGTCGCGGTCGGCTGCTTCGCCGATCCCGCCTTTCCGGTCCCGGCGCACGTTGGGTGGGAAGAACGGCGTCATTCCTGGGTTTCCGGTTAGCGACGCCAACCAGCCGGGGCAGCTTTATCTTACTGGTTGATCTCGGGTTCAACGAGCTTCGCCAGATTTCGCAGCGACTCCTGCCAGCCGAGATAGCAGGCCTCAACCGGGATGGCGTCTGGAATACCGGCCTGCGTGATATTCACTTCGGTACCGACCGACACTTTCTTCAATGTCACGGTCACCTCGATCTCGCCGGCCAGGTGGGGGTCGTCGAACCGGTCGGTGTAGCGCAGTTGCTCATTGGGCACGAGCTCGACATATTCGCCGCCGAACGAGTGGCTGTCGCCGGTGGTGAAGTTGCGGAAGGACATTTTGAACGTACCGCCGACTTTCGCCTCGAAGTGATGAACCGTGCAGGTGAAGCCGTTCGGCGGAAGCCATTTCGCAAGTGCATCCGCTTCGAGGAACGCGCGGTAGACTTTCTCCGGACTGGTTGTCAGAACGCGGTGCAGACGTACGGTGCCGGGCATATCGCTAATCCTCCATGTTGGTGATCGATGCCCCCTAGGACGAGCGGAGCCCGGCCTATCCGACACGGGCCTGCGTATTTTTTGACGACCGGTTATGCCGCCGGAATCTTCGCCCGGCCGCCGGACATGGAACTCGGCCGCAGCGTAGCAAATCGCGCCGGATCTGGTCTAGTTCACACTGTCGAACTTCTGCAGATCAACCGGTGCCGCCTTGCGCAATTCGACATCATCGAGCGAAGCATTCTCCAGCGCCACCCGCGCCGCCGCGTCGATGTTGTGGATCATGTCCTGAATGTCGGTATCGCTGTGCACTGGGTTCATGGCGACCATCACGGTGCGGTTGAGGATGTCGAGCGAGCGCTTGCCGAGGTCGTCGGAATAATCCAGCCGCAGGCCCTGGTTCTCGGGCAGTGCGTAAGGGTTGAGCGCCGGATGATGCGCGCCTTCATGCATCAGCACCTGGTCCCACTGGGTGAAATTGTGACGGCCGGTCTTGCCGGCGACGACGCTGGGAATGGTCTTCGAAAAAGTCTGCGCCGCCTGCTCGCTCGGCAGCAGGTACATCACCTGTGCGGCACAATCGTCGTCCGCGCTGTTCATCGGCGACGGCGTCAGCCCGAGATTGCTAAGGTGGCGGGTACCGGCCAGCACCGTCTTCTTCTCGGCGCGCATCGCCTCGATGATGCCGTCCAGCCGGTCGAGCTGGACGTTGAGCATCGCCCCCATCAGCTCCGAGGCTCGGGCGCCGATGCCGGCGAAGGGTTTGATGCTGTCGCTCCTGCCCTGCCAGTAGAAATGGCAAGGGTCGATGGCGCAGCGCGCCCGCTCCGCCACTTTCGGATCGCTGGTGGCGATGCCGCCGCCCTCGCCCGAGGTTATATTCTTGAAGTAGTTGAAGGAATAGGCACCGGCATGGCCGATCGAGCCGAGCTTACGGCCCTCATAGCCGCCGCCGATGCCCTGGCAGACATCCTCCAGCACCAGCAAGCCGCGCTTGGCAGCGATGTCCATGATCGCATTCATGTTGCAGGCCGCGCCCCACATATGCACCGGGATCACCGCCCTGGTGCGCGGCCCGATGGCTTCGCGCAAGGCGATGGGATCGATGGTCAGGCTCTCGTCGATGTCGACGATGACGGGAATGGCCCCGACCGAGAGCACCGCGGTCGCGGTCGCCATATAGGTGTGCGCAGGCACCAGCACTTCGTCCCCCGGGCCGATGCCGAGGCCGATCAGGCCGGCCGCGAGCCCATAGGTGCCGCTGGCGGCCAGCGCGAAATGCTCGACGCCAAGATGCTGCGCATAGCGGGCCTCGAAGCGGTCGCATTCGCTGTCCTTGCCGTAACGAAACAACGCGCCCGAGCGGATCACCCTGGCAATGGCTTCGATTTCCTCTTCGCCGGCGGTGTACATGACAGGCCTCCAAGTTACTTGGTAGTTTGGGTCACTTGATAATGTGGTCGCTTGATGGTGTGGACAGCTGTAGGCTTGTCGGCACAGTTTGAAAGAACCACTCCGCCGCTATTCGACCAAGCCATCTGCGCCCGGAAGACGGTTCCTATGATTGGTTTTGAACCCTGATTGGGGAAATCGGCAGCTAAGTGTCTCAGCCGGCAGGCAAATTGTACCCATCCGAATTCGCCAAAGTGGCCCTGTCGGAAAGGCAGGTTTCGGCGTTCCATTCCGGCCAGTTGGGCAAACGGTTGGTTCCATGAAATACGGGACACACTTTGGAAGACCCCCGAAGCCGGTATGCCGGCGGGAAGGCGGCCATTCGTGAACGCCGCCGGCTCCAGCAAACGGATCGTGCTCCACGAGGACGATGTCGGCATGTGCCACGGCGCCAACAGCGCCTTCCTCGAATTGAGCGGACTGGGTGTCTGCAGTTCCGGCGCGGTGATGGTGCCGTGCCCGTGGTTCCTCGAAATGGCCGAAAGCGCCGTCGCCAACCCTGGCCTCGATCTCGGCGTCCACCTGACGCTGAACAGCGAGAAGCAGCATTACAAATGGCGGCCGTTGACCGCGCCGTCGCGGGCGGCGGGCCTGACCGACGAGTTCGGCTTCTTGTGGCCCGACGTGGCGACCACGCGCCGCAAGGCGGTGCCGCAGGCGGTCGAGGCCGAGCTTCGCGCCCAGATCGACACCGCCTATCGCGCCGGCATCGACGTCACCCATCTCGACGCGCATATGGGCGCGGCATTGTCGCCGGAATTCTGCGACATCTACATCAAGCTCGGGCTCGAATATCAGCTGCCCGTGCTGCTGACCAAGACCCTGTCCGCCTATTCCCCCAACGACAATCTGGTCGGCGTCACCGAGGAGGCGTTCCAGCGCGGCGTGGCGCTGGCCCGCGCCGGCGGCTTTGCCATTTTCGACGCCGCGATCCAGACGACCTGGGGCCGGCCACGTTCCAGGCCGATCGAGCCGGCTTACAAAGCGCTCATCGAGGGTGTGCGCGAGGGCCTGACCTTCTTTTGCCTGCATTGCAACGCGCCCGGTGAACTCGAGCTGATCGAGCCGCGCTCCGCCTATATCCGCACCGAAGAGTACGAGCTGTTCCGCGACCAGGGCTTTCGTGACTGGCTCGCCGCGCAGCCGCTCGAAGTCATCGGCATGAAGCCGTTGCGCGAGGAGCTTCGCGCAACGCTCTCGGCCGGGCGATCATCAACAACGGCCCGCGGCAGCAACGCGGGCGAACAGCGACTTGCGTCGGCAAAGGCCCGCAAAGCGGCCACCCGATCCACGACGTGAGCCGATCGTCGCGGCCGGAAAACGGCGCCAGAGGGATTGGACAAGGGATTGGAACTGCAACGACAAATGGGAGAATAAGATGAAAACTCTTCTGAAAGTGGCATTGGGCGCCTTCGTTTCGGCGGGCCTGATGACAGGTATCGCGCATGCCGCGGGCCTCAAGGATCCGAAGGACGTCCGCATCACCTTCGTGGTGCATGGGTCGGCGTCCGATCCCTATTGGTCGGTGGTCAAGCGCGGCGTCGATGACGCGGCCGCCCTCACAGGCGCCAAGGTCGAATATTACGCGCCGCAGGTCTTCGACGTGGTCGAGCAGGCCCGGCTTCTGGACGCCGCCATCGCCACCAAGCCGGACGGCATCGCCGTCTCCATCGCCGACGCCAATGCGCTCGGCAAATCGGTCAAATCCGGGCTTGCCGCCAACATTCCCATGGTGGTTCTGGATTCCGGCGAAAAGGAAGGCGCCGAGCTCGGCACGACGCTCTATGTCGGCACCGTGTCCGAATATGATTCCGGCAAGAAGGCCGGCGAGCGGCTGGCCAAGGAAGGCACGCTCAAGGTCGTCTGCATCAACCACGAGGTCGGCAATGTCAGCCTCGACCAGCGCTGCCAAGGCCTCAATGACGGGCTGAAGCCCTCCGGCGGCGGCACCGAGGTTCTGGCCGTGGCGCCGGATCCGGCCGACATCCAGCGCCGCACCGAAGCCTATCTGTCGGCGCATCCCGACACGCAGGCGGTCTTTGCGCTCGGCGCCACCGCCGCCAACCCACTGATCCCGATGTTCCGCGACAAGGAACTGTTCGGCAAGCTCAAGCTCTACACTTTCGACATCAGCCCGGAGGTTCTCGACTCGGTCGTGGCCGGCGAAATTGGCTTCGGCATGGACGCCCAGCAATATCTGATGGGCTATCTGCCGGTGATCTATCTGGTCGAGCAGGCGACGCACGGCTTCTGGCCGCAGAACAACGCCTATACCGGACCGCTGTTCATAGACTCGCCGGAAAAAGCGAAGGCGATCCTGGCCCTCGCCAAAGAGGGCATCCGCTAGGCAAGCGCTCCGATGGAACGGGAGAACGCGCCAAGCGCTCTCCCGATCCGTTCGAAGATTGCGAATTGAGCGATTGGAGAGCCTAATGGCGGTCGTGGAAGACAAGGCGATACCTCCAGCTGAGCTGAAGGCGACCGACCGCTTCGGCATGACGTCGAAGCGGGCCGCCGGCGCCGACGAGCGGCTGGCCAGCACCGGCAAGCTGACCCAGTGGCTGCGCCGCCCGGAAGCCGGTGCTGCCGGCGGATTGCTTGCGACGATCATCATCTTTGCGCTGCTGCCGGGCGCGGCAAACCTCTATTCGCTGCAGGGATCGATGACCTTCCTGACGCTGTCGGCGGAGCTCGGCATCGTCGCCACCGCGGCAGCACTTCTCATCATCGCCGGCGAGTTCGATCTTTCGGTCGGCTCCATGGTCGGCTTCGCCGGCGTCGTCATCGGGCTGACGGTAAAGTACTGGGGCCTGCCGCTATGGGGCGGCATCGCCTGCGCCTTCGCCGTCGCCATCCTCACCGGCTATCTCAACGGCCTGATCGTGGTGAAGACGCGCCTGCCCTCCTTCATCGTCACGCTCGCCACGCTCTATATCCTGCGCGGACTGTCGATCGGCATCACCCGCGCCGTCACCGGCCGCACCCAGATCCCCTACATCCTCGAAGGCGCACCGGACCCGGCAACGGCCGGCATTTTCAACGGTCATCTGCTCACTGGCCTGTTCCACTGGATGGGCGCGCAAGGCTGGATCGCCACCCGCAGCGACGGCATCCCCTTCGTCGCCGGCATTCCGATGTCGATCGTCTGGTGGCTCGGCCTGACGGCGCTGGCCGGCTATGTGCTCACCCAGACGAAATACGGCAACTGGATCTTCGCTACCGGCGGCGACCTGATCGCAGCCCGCAACGTCGGCGTGCCGGTCGATCGCGTCAAGATCAGCCTGTTCATCTACACTGCCTGCGCGGCGACGCTGCTTGCCACCATCCAGGTGATGGAGGCGGGCTCCGCCGACACCACGCGCGGCCTGCTCAAGGAATTCGAGGCGATCATCGCCGCCGTCATCGGCGGTGTGCTGCTCACCGGCGGCTACGGCACCGTCTATGGCGTGCTGTTCGGCGCGCTGATCTTCGGGCTGGTGCAGATGGGCATCTTCTACACCGGCATCGACACCGACTGGTTCAAGGTCTTCCTCGGCATCGTCATCCTGATGGCCGTGCTGGTCAACAACTACATCAGGCTGAAGGCGCTGGGACGCGGAGGTGGCAAATGACTGCGCCAGCCCAAATGAGCGAACCGGCCCGAACGACCGAACCGGCAATGGAACTGCGCGGCGTCAGCGTCAATTTCGGCTCGGTGCGCGCGCTCCAGGACATCGACATCAAGGTCTATCCGGGCGAGGTCCACTGCCTGCTCGGCGACAACGGCGCCGGCAAGTCGACGCTGATCAAGGTTCTGTCGGGCGTCTACCGGCCGAGCAAGGGCGAAATCCTGGTCGACGGCAAGCCGGTCACCTTCCGCAGCCCGCGCGACGCGCAGGAGCTCGGCGTGGCAACCGTGTTCCAGGATCTCGGCATGATCTCGCTGATGTCGATTACCCGCAACTTCTTCCTCGGCCGCGAGCCGACCAAAAGCAGCCTTCCCTTCTCGCGCATCGACAAGGAGCGCGCCAACACCATCGCCAGGCAGGCGATGGCCGATATCGGCATCGACGTACGCGATCCGACGCAGGCCGTCGGCACGCTGTCGGGCGGCGAGCGCCAGTCGGTGGCAATCGCCCGCGCCGTGCATTTTGGCGCGCGCGTGCTGATCCTCGACGAGCCGACCTCCGCACTCGGCGTCCACCAGGCGGCGATGGTGCTGAAGTTCATCATCGAAGCACGCATGCGGGGTCTGGCCGTGATCTTCATCAGCCACAACATCCACCATGCCTATCCGGTCGGCGACACCTTCACACTGCTCAACCGCGGCCGCAATCGCGGCACCTACGCCAAGTCGGAGATTTCGCGCGACGAGGTCATCTCGATCATGTCGGGCGGTGAGGATCTGAAGGCGGTCGAGGCCGAGATTGCCGGCCTGCTCGCCCAGATCGGCAACCGGCCGCCTGCGGCGCCTTGAGCCGACAATCGGACATTGCGGGGAATGATGGCATGAGCAGGTTACGCGTCGGGGTCGTCGGCGCCGGCATGATCTCGCAGGTCGAGCATATCCCCAATCTGCTGCGCCTCGGCGAATTGTTCGAGCTGGTCGGCGTCGCCGATCCCTCGAGGATTTCGCGGCAGTTCGTCACCGACACCCATGGCATTGCCAATTTCGAAACGATCGACCAGCTCTTCGACCAGCGCCTCGACGCGGTGGTGATCGGCTCGCCGGACCCGCTGCACCACGAACAGGTGCTGACGGCGCTGGCGCTTGGCCTGCATGTCTTTTGCGAGAAGCCGCTCTGCTATTCGCTGGCGGAAATCGCCGAGATCATCGCCGCGCGCGACGCCGCCAGGAAAATCGTGCAGGTCGGCTACATGAAGCGCTTCGACCCTAGCTACCGGCTGGCGCTCGCTTCGCTGCCAGGGACATCAGGCACGCTGCGCTCGGTCTCGGTGGAAGTGAACGATCCCGACGCCTGGCCGTTCATTGCCCATCAGCCCTACAGGCGCGGTACCGATATCCCCAACGACTTGATCGCCGCCGTCGCCGCCAAGCAGAAGCGCCAGGTCGAAGAGGCCGTCGGCGTGCATCTGACCGACCTCGCTTTCCGTGGATTTACCGGCGCTTACAGCTCGGCCTTGATTCACGACGTCAATGCCGTCCATGGCCTGCTCGACGCGCTCGGCGTGCCGGACGGCGAAGTCGTCGGCGCGCAGATCTTCGCCGGTGGCGACGGCGGCCAGGGCGCCGTCAGGCTGCTTGACGGGCAGGCACTGTGGACCATGACCCACCTCACCGTGCCGAAGCTCGCCGACTACAAGGAGCGGATCACGCTGTTCTTCGACGATGCCAGCCTCGAGCTCGAATTCCCCTCGCCCTGGCTCAACCATCATCCGACGCGGCTGACGGTGACGACGTCGGACGGTCACACGCTGTCGACGAAAGATTTGCGTGCCGGCTATGCCGAAGCCTTCGTCGAGGAGATGCGCGGCTTCTGGGGAGCGATCGTCAATGGCGATGCCGTGGTCAACCCACCCGAACACGCCGCCCGCGACCAGGCGCTGCTCCTCGGCCTGACCCGGCAGCATCTCGCGACCGCACCTTTCGACTGAGTGCCTGTGGCCGAACGGCAGCTACCTGGACTTGATCACGCTGTCGGTATTGGCCAGCAGCTTGCGCACCGCATTGCGTGCCGCGTCCGGCCGCTGCAGGCGGATGCTCTTCTCGATTGCCTCATGCAGCCTCTGCGCATGCTGCAAATCGTCGAGCTCCCGCGTGGTATAAGCAAATAGATGATCGAATGCCGATTCGATCAGCACGCCGAGCGGCACCAGCAGATCGTTGCCGGAAGCGCGCAGGATGGCGAGGTGAAACCGCGTGTCGGCGCGGGTGCGCTCCTGCAGGTTGGTCGCCTCGCCCATCTCGCGGCAGGCCTGGCTGATCTCGGCCATCTGCTCGTCGGTGCGCCGCATGGCGGCAAAGGCGCTGGCCTCCGGCTCGATGATATGGCGGAATTCCTGCACGGTCCTGAGGAACACCTCGCGGTCCGGCGAGGTCGCGTACCAGGCCAGCACGTCGCGATCGAGCAGGTTCCAGCGCTCCTTAGGCTCGACCCAGCTGCCGATTTTGGGACGTGACGACAGCAAACTCTTCGCCATCAGCATTTTGATGGCTTCGCGCACCGCCGAGCGGCTGACGTCGAAGGTCTCGGACCATTTGGCTTCGTTGGGCAGGATGGTTCCCGGCGGATAATCGCCGCGCACGATCCTCAGCCCGATCTCGTTGGCCAGCGAGGCATGCACGCTCGACCCCGGCATGCGTGCCGCATCAGCCCGGCGAACACCGCTGGTGCGTTCGGCGAACGCCTCGGCCGCTGTCTTTCCCTTATCCGGCTTCGCGTCCCGCATGGCTCCACAAAGTCCGGATTTGGAGACGTGTCAAGGAGATGAAATCGACGGCAGTGTCTCCGTTTGATTTTCCGCCTCCGTCGCCTCGCCGACACTGCGCTTTGCCGAGCGCTCACGCCGGAGAGGCACGAACGGCTTTTCTTTGTCCCGGCTGATTGTCCCGGCTGAATTCCTCGATCAGGAAATCAAGGAAGACGCGGATTTTCGGGGCGAGATGCTGCCGCGCCGGATAGACCGCGTAGAGCGTGGTTTCGACCTTGTCCCAGTCATCCAGGGCCGATTGCAGCCGGCCTGCTTTCAGGTCGCTCTCGACATAGGGATAGGGGATCAGGCTGACGCCGAAGCCGGCGCGCAACGCATCGCGCACGGCAAGGCTCGAGGAGACCGAATATCGTCCGTCGATGGCGATCCGCTCGCTGCCGCCGTCCTTGCGGAACTCCCATATGTCCGCATGTCCCGAGAGGCTGAACCGGATGCAATTGGCCGCCTTCAAATCGGCAGGCGTTTTGGGCCGGCCATGCTTCTCGAAATAGGACGGAGCTGCGCAAAGCACGTGCGGCATGACCGCAAGCTTTCTCGCTACCAGGCTGGAATCCTCGAGATTGTCGCTGCCGCGAATGGCAAGGTCAAATCCCTCCCGCACGATATCGACGCGCCTGTCGTCAAGATGCAGGTCGAGTTTCAAATCGGGATAGCGCGATAGGAACGCGGGGATGGCAGCCGAAAGCCGCGTCAGCGTGACGGTCATCGGTGCGCTGACCCGCAACGTGCCGCTCGGCGCCGTCTTGATCGGGCCGAGGACCTGGTCGGCCCTGGCCAGCGCATCGAGCCCCTGCGTGACATGCTCCAGATAGATCCTGCCTTCTTCGGTCAAGGCCATGCGCCGCGTCGTCCGGTTGATGAGCCGCACCCCCAGATGCGCCTCCAGCTCGGCGATGTTCTTGCTGATCGCAGGAGGAGAAAGACCGAGCCGCCGCCCGGCTTCGGCAAAGCTGTTCAGTTCAGCCACGTGGCGGAAAACCTGCAACGCCGTCAGGCGATCCATCGCACCATTCTCTTTCAGTAAACAATGTCTTTCAATTGTCGCATATTATCGCTCGTTGGTAAATTCTCTATCTGCTTCCCGAATGGCTTACTCAATTTCGGAATGACATGATGACCAACCCCACGATCTCCCTTATCGAGCGACGCATGTCGGCCAATCGGTTCGATGCCTCGCATGCATTGACGGATGCCGAGGTCGAGGAACTGGCACGCCTCGCAACGCGCGCGCCAACCGCCTACAACCTTCAGAATTGGCGGTTCATCGCGGTGCGGACGCCGGAAGCAAAGGCGCGGTTGCGTAGCGCGGCCCATGGCCAGGCCAAGGTGCAGGAAGCAGCGGTCACCTTCATCGTCTGCGGCGTACTGCCCGACCACGCTGCCCTCAATGCAAGGCTGCTTCCTTTCGTCGAAGCCGGCTTCATGCCGGCGGATATGGCTTCGGGCTGGCAGGAAGGCGCCCGCGCCCAATATGCCGATCCTCGGGCGGCCCGCGACGAAGCCGTGCGCTCGGCGACGCTTGGCGCTGCAACGCTGATTTTCGCAGCCGAAGCGCTGGGGCTCGTCGCTGGTCCGATGGGAGGCTTCGATGCCGAAGGCGTGGCCCGCGAGTTTGGCCTTGGACTGAATGAAGTGCCGGTGATGCTCATCGCGGTCGGCCGCGCCGCGTCCGGAAACTGGCCGCAAAAGCCCCGCCGCCCTCTTGCCGAAGTACTGGAAATCTTATGAAAACGCACCGTTCCGATCTGTTGCTTACAGCCATTGCACCCGCAATATGGGGCAGCACCTATATCGTCACCACGCAGTTCCTGCCGAACTTTTCGCCGATGACGGTTGCGATGCTGCGAGCCCTGCCCGCCGGATTGCTGCTGCTGGCGATCGTTCGGCAACTGCCGACGGGCATCTGGTGGCTGCGCAGTTTCGTCCTCGGAGCCCTCAACATCTCGATCTTCCTGAGCCTGTTGTTTGTCGCCGCCTACCGGCTTCCGGGCGGGGTCGCCGCCACGGTGCTGTCGGTCCAGCCGTTGATGGTGATTTTCCTCGCCGCTGTCCTGCTTGGCAGCCCTGTCCGTCGGTTGGCGATTGTCGCCGCCCTTGTCGGGATCGCAGGTGTTGCGTTGCTGGTGCTGACCCCGAACGCGACGCTCGATTTAATCGGCGTTGCCGCCGGCCTCGCCGGGGCGGCCTCAATGGCCTTCGGCAGCGTGTTGGCCCGCAAGTGGCAACCGCCAGCATCGCTGCTGGCCTTTACGGCATGGCAATTGACTGCCGGTGGTCTCCTTCTCGTTCCGGTGGCGCTGCTTTTCGAACCGTCCGTCCCAATCCCGACCGGCGCCAACCTGCTTGGACTGGCGTGGCTCGGGCTGATCGGTGCGGCGCTGACCTATGTCCTCTGGTTCCGGGGCATTGCGCGACTGGAATCCGCAGTGGTGTCGTCGCTGCTTTTCCTCAGCCCGGTGACCGCCGTGCTGCTTGGATGGGTATTCCTGGACCAGACGCTGACCTTGCCTCAAATCGCCGGCGTCGTTTTCGTCATCGGCAGCATCTGGCTGGCTCAACGCCCTAGCCGGAACGAGTCCTGAGCCTGGATGGGAGTGAGTCAGTTGGAAATCAACCGCCAGATCGTCCAATAGTAGACTGCCACATGCGCCGCTTCGAATGCTGCCAGTGTAACTGCAAAGACTCCGACCAAAGCGACGGAAGGATGCCGGTCGAGCCATGACGGTGGCTGGTCGCCATCGCTCTCTTTAAGACCTGCGAAAACCGGTCTCCAGGTAGCGATGGCGCGAAGCCCCGTCCAGACAGCGGCCCAGATCAAAACAAATTCGAGGGGGAAGCCCCGAGCGGCGAAATAAATCGGACCGATCACAGACACCAATGGAACAAGTAGGTTCATTTAGCGGGGGCGCTTCTTGTAACGGTTCATCGGCTTTTCTGCCTCTTGGCTTCGACTAACGCAACGATATCGCAAATCTCCCAGAGCTCGCCGGTTACGCCAGCGGCCATCGCCGGGTTCATGCGAAGCGAAGCATGAATGCGCACAAAATTGTAATACATGAATAAACATGAAGTGGAGAGCAACCGCGTTGGCGTGAGCCTCCCGGGTAATGGTGCGGATAGATTGGCCCTCGACCAGCAGGTGAAGGATTTTGGAACGGTCGCGGTGCGAGGTTGTTCATCCCTTCACTCTGGCAGAGCGGAGCTTTAGTCAAGCGATAGGGTCACTTTCCCTGGCCCGCCAACTTGTATCGGCGGATCGTTCGGCACTATGGTCAACCGGCGGAGGATCTGCCGATGCCACAACGTCCTTATGATGAGCGCCTGCTCCGTCAGGCGTTCGAAGTCGCGCGCAAGGCCCGCGATGCTGGCGAACATCCCTTTGGTTCGCTCCTCGCTGACAAGGACGGCAATGTGTTGCGCGAGCAGCCCAACGCTTACAAGGCCGGCGGGGGCGACCGCACCGCTCATGCCGAAAGGCTGCTGGCCGCGTGGGCGGGAATGAATGTCAGTCTCGAAAAGCTCGCCTCCTGCACCCTCTACACTTCGGCCGAACCTTGCGCGATGTGCTCCGGGACAATCTATTGGGCGGGCATCGGACGGGTCGTCTTTGGCCAGAGCGAACACGACCTCAAGCGGGTGACGGGTGCACATGTCGAGAACCCCACACTCGACCTGCCCTGCAGGATCGTCTTCGAAGCCGGGCAGCGTCCGACTGAAGTCGTCGGCCCGCTGCTTGCCGATGAAGCGGCGCAACTCCAGGCCGAATTCTGGAAAGACAAGTAGGGTCAGGACTCGTTGATTCAGAGGCAGAGGTGACTGCTGACGTGGACCACGACCTCAAGCAATTCCGGCAAAAGTGTGAAACGGTTTTCCGCCCGGAATTGCGTCAAAACAAAAAGATAGATCGGTTCGGCGTTTCCGTGAAACGATGAAACCGTTCCAATTTAAAGGCCTGTCAGCAATTTCTTAAGTAGAGCATTAAACGTTTGCTGCTCCGCCGGCGTCAGCACGGAGATTAATTGTTCTTCCAGCGCCGCCATTGGACCGATCAAATCGTCTATCGCGCGCTTGCCGCCAGTCGTCAGCGCAATTTGCTTGCCGCGCCGGTCGTTGGGATCGGGGCGTCGTTCAACCAGCCCGGCGCGCTCCAGCCGGTCCAGGCGGCTCGTCATGCCGCCCGAGGAGATCATTGCCGATTCGTAGAGCTGAGTAGGTGAGAGCATATAGGGTTCACCGGCGCGCCTGAGCGGCGTGAGCACATCGAACTCACCTACGTTCAGGCCCGCTTCTTTGAGCAACGGGTTCATGTGATCGCGGATAACCCGTGCGGCGGCGTCGAGCAGGCGACCTACCGTTTCAACAGGCAACGACGGAAGATCGGGGCGCTCGCGGGCCCATTGCTTAGCTGCGGCCTCGGCGCGATCCATGGCAAATATTCCCTTGGCAAAAAGTATCTTGCAATCAAGATACATTGCATCTACTAACATTGCAGCAAGACAATAGCGCAGCGCGCATCCCTGGAGAAGGCGAAATCGATGCCCAAAATGATTTTCGTGAACCTGCCTGTCCGTGACCTGTCGGCGTCGACGGCGTTCTACGTGGCGCTAGGCGGCACTGTGAACCCGCAATTTTCGGGCGAAAAATCCACTTCGCTCATGTTTTCGGACACGATCGGGGTGATGCTGCTGACCCATGACCACTACCGCGAATTCACTACACGCCCAATCGGCGACGCACGGCGCGACAGCCAGGCAATGATCGTCCTCACTGTCGATAACCGCGACGCCGTCGATGCAACGCTGACCAGCGCGGTTGCGGCGGGCGGTCGCGCCGATCCCAACCCGGCGCAGGATCTTGGCTTCATGTACAACCGCCACATCGAAGACCCAGACGGCTACGTCTGGGAAATCGTGTGGATGAACCAGACGGCAAACGCCTGAACGCAGGGTGTGGGTGCATCGGTCGTAGCGGTTCCTGAGCCTAGCCTCGTGACGAGCAATTCGGGGCTGGCCCAGCGCCAGCTCCGCGTCAGCTGCCTCCGTCAGCTCGTCTTGACGTATTTCCGCCAGCTGTGTTCCGGCCGGAAGCCGAGCATGTCGCGTGCCTTGCGGTTGGAGAGCAGCGTCTCGTATTCGTCCAGTTCGGCCTTGACCGGCACATTGGGGTAAAACCGCTTCAGCAGTTCGGCTGTCGGCAGGTCGGACGAGGTGTCGTCATTGGCGGCATTGAACACCTGGTAGCCGAGCCCGTCCTTCTCGATGGCGCGCAGCGTGATCTGACCGAGGTCGCGCGCGTCGATATAGCTCCAGGCGATGCGCTTGCGGAAACCCGGATCGGCGAACCATTTCGGAAACAGCGAATATTCATGCGGCTCGATGACGTTGCCGATGCGCAAGGCATAGATGTCGGTGCCATCGCGTTGTGCAAACGCCCGCGCGGTCTTCTCGTTGACGACCTTGGACAGCGCGTAGCTGTCCATCGGATCGACGTCGTACTCCTCGTCGAGCGGGAAATGCGTCGGGTTGCGCGGCTCGTTGGCGAAGACCAGGCCATAGGTCGTCTCGCTGGAGGCGATCACCACCTTGCGGATGCCGAGCTTCACCGCGGCTTCGATGACGTTGTAGGTGCCGAGCGCGTTGATGCGGAACACCTCGTTGTCGGGCGTGATCATGATGCGCGGGATGGCCGCGAAATGCACCACTGCATCGACCGGCTGTGAACGCAGCGACGGGTCGAATTCATGCAGGCCCATATAGCTCGACAGCGCATTGAACACCTGCCCGCTATCGGTGATGTCGGTGATCAAGGTGCGCACCTTGGGATTGTCGAGCGGCTTGGTGTCGATGTTGAGCACCTGGCAGCCCTGCTCGACCAGATACTGCACGACGTGGCGCCCGGCCTTGCCGCTGCCGCCGGTGAACATGATCCGCTTCGTCATTTTGCTCTCCCTAAGATTCATGTGTATTGTCAGACAATATCGAACTCTGCAATCGCCTGCCATGGCATGCGGCAAAAACCCGCTTCAACAATTCGCCGGCAAGGTGCAGCGCCGTCATCCATCATTGCAAAATAGGACGAAACGACATGAACACGACCGCCGCGAGCGAAAAGATCGGCTTTATCGGGCTTGGCCTGATGGGGCACGGGATAGCAAAGAACATCGTCGACAAGGGCTATCCGCTGACGTTTCTCGGCCGCAAGAACCGCACGCCGGCGGAAGACCTGCTCGGCCGCGGCGCCAAAGAGGCGGCGACCTCGCGCGATGTCGCGGCGGCATCCGATATCGTCTTCATCTGCGTCACCGGCTCACGCGAGGTGGAAGCCATCATCCGCGGCCCAGGCGGCCTCAAGGAAGGCCTGAAGCAGGGATCGGTTGTCGTCGACTGCTCGACCTCGGATCCTGTCTCGACGGTGGCGCTGGCCGCCGAACTCAAGGGGCTCGGCGTCGACTATGTCGATGCCCCGCTCAGCCGCACCCCGAAGGAGGCCTGGGAAGGCACGCTCGACGCCATGGTCGGGGCGCCAGACGCAGTCTTTGCCCGGCTGAAGCCGGTGCTCGAAACCTGGGCCGGGCGCATCGTCCATATCGGCGACACCGGCGACGGCCACCGCATGAAGCTGCTCAACAATTTCATTTCGCTCGGCTACGCCGCGATCTATTCCGAGGCGCTGGCACTGGCGCAGAAGGTCGGCATCTCGCCGCCGCGCTTCGATAGCGTCATCCGCAACGGCCGCATGGATTGCGGCTTCTACCAGACCTTCATGCGCTGGACGCTGGAAGGCGACCGCGACGCCCACAAATTCACCATCGCCAACGCCTTCAAGGATCTCACCTACCTCGAATCGATGGCGGGTGCCGCCGGCATCGCCAACCCGCTCGGCAACGCCACCAAGAACGCGTTCGCCGGCGCCTCCGCGGCCGGCCCCGCCGACCAGTACGTGCCGATGCTGGCCACGCATATCGGCAAGGTCAACGGCGTCGACCTCATGCCGACCAGGGACGGCAAGAAGCAGACGATCTGAGAACGTTGGGATTAACGTCTGTCGCAAAACACCAACATTCGACTGCCGCAGGCTAGTTCGTTTGCACAGAGGATTTGGTTCTTCGATTGAGCCCGAAAGGAACTGTAGACGTTCGCTGCCGACCAGCTACAGCCGCCAATCTCCAACGCTGGCGATTAGCCACATGCCACCACACATTCGTCATCCCAGGGCGGAGCAGGAGCGAAGCGACGTCGCACAGACCCTGGGATCCATGCCGTGACATCCGCCGAAGAATGCAGCGGCTCAGAGCGGCGCCTGCATCCGCCATTGCGCTCGTTGCCGTTCCACCATGACCGCGAGCCAGAAGCTGCTGAAGCGCTGGCTCCACCAATGGGAGACCGAATTGATCGAGACGACCAGTCCCAGAGTGCTTCGAGCTTTTTCGTAGGACAGGAGTGGCAGCGTTTGGTTCTGATCCGCTGGAGCACTGCCGCAAGGTAACGGCATGGATCCCAGGTCTGCGCCGCGTCGCTTCGCTCCTTGCTCCGCCCAGGGATGACGAAGGGAGGATTTCGGCTAATCTCCTAAATTTGCGATTTGCCACCGACAGGAATGATCGACCTTCGTTGCCGGTTGACCCGACTTACACGCTATTGGCCGAGAAACGATCGAATTAGCGCCTAGACCGGCCGATAACGTCATCTGTATTCGCGAGAAGTCTGTGCACCGCAGCACGCACAACTTCCCATCGGAAGACGCCAGAAACAAAAAACCCGCCTCGGGAGGCGGGTCGTTGGAGCCAATTAGCACCATAGGCAAATTAGTAGCATAGCTGCCGGCACAAAGCAAGAACAAAAATACACCGCGACGGCAAAAAAATCCGAATTCCCGTCCCATCCGGGCCGCCGCCCCTCATTGCCTGGCCCTAGCGTTGGTGATTGGCGAAAGCCCGAAGTGGCATCCAATCTTCCCCCACGTGGGGGAGATGTCCGGCAGGACAGAGGGGGGCGCGAAGGAATGCGAGTTTTGCAATCGTTCTGAGCAACGCTAGCCCTGGAGCATAGATCACCGCCGCGACCGGCCGATAACATCGTCGGTGTTGGCGAGAAGCCTGTGCACCGCGGCGCGGGCTGCGGCGGGCCGCTGCAGGCGGATGTTCTTCTCGATCGCCTCATGCAGCCTCTGCGCATGCTGCTGGTCGCTGGTTTCGCGCGTGACGAAGACAAAGAGGTGGTCGAGCGCCGATTCGATCAGCACGCCGAGCGGCACCAGCAGGTCGTTGCCCGAGGCGCGCAGGATGGCGAGGTGAAACCGCGTGTCGGCGCGCGTGCGCTCCTGCAGGTTGGTCGCCTCACCCATCTCGCGGCAGGCCTGGCTGATCTCGGCCATCTGCTCGTCGGTGCGCCGCATGGCGGCAAAGGCGCTGGCCTCCGGCTCGATGATGTGGCGGAATTCCTGCACCGTCCTGAGAAACACCTCGCGGTCCGGCGAGGTCGCATACCAGGCCAGCACATCGCGATCGAGCAGGTTCCAGCGCTCCTTCGGCTCGACCCAGCTGCCGATCTTCGGGCGCGACGCAAGCAGGCTTTTCGCCATCAGCATTTTGATGGCTTCGCGTACCGCCGAGCGGCTGACGTCGAAGGTCTCCGACCATTTGGCTTCGTTGGGCAGGATGGTTCCCGGCGGATAATCGCCGCGCACGATCCTCAGCCCGATTTCGTTGGCGAGCGACGCGTGCACGCTCGAGCCGGGAAAGTGTGCGGCGTCGGCACGCCGAACGACGGCCGGCCGCTCAGCCTCTGCCTTCAACTTGGCGGGTCGCTTTTTTGATGTCGCGTCCGGCATTCGTATTCCCCGGCAGCTGCTTGTCGAAAGCCTGAACTCAGGACACGACAAAGCAGCGGCCTACGCTCCAAAGCAGCGTCGCCTCGTGCGTTTTGTATGGACGATGCGTAACGGGGCGCCCGCCGAACGGGCGCCCCAAAACTGCGAACCTACTTCTGGATGCAGGTGTCGACGGTGTCCTTGGTGCATTCGTCGAGGCCGGTGAACACCGGATCGGCGACCGGCTTGCCGTCGACCAGGTCGATCATCACCGAGGGCGCCTTGTAGCCCATCTCGAACGGCCGCTGGCCAACCAGTGCGGTCACCAGCCCGTCACGGGCAATCGCCACCTCGTCGCCGATCGTGTCGGCGGCGCCGATGACAAAGGCGTTGCTGGCGATCTTGTCGGCCATCGGCTTGAACAGGTCGCGATAGGGCTGCGGAGCGCCGAACAGCGGCCAGCCGCCCATGATGCCGAAGGCGTCGAGATCGGGATTGGCGGCGAGGATGTCGGTCATCGCCTGCACGCCCTTGGCGCCGTCGTCATTGGTGAACACCGGGCAGCCGGCAACTTCCGTCCAGCCGCCTTCCCCTGCCAGCGCCGCGAGGCCTTCCTTGCCCGAAAGCGCGTCACGCATACCTTGCGCGCGGCGCAGGATGTTGTCGGCCGCCGGATTGCCTTCGATGGTGCAGATCTTGCCGCCATTCGGCTTAGCCTTCTTGATGTATTCGCCGATCTTGTGACCCATCAGGTAGTTGTCGGTGCCGAGATAGGTCTTGCGCAGCGCCGCATCTTCCTTGCTGAGGTCGGCGTCGAGGGTCATGATCGGGATCGACGGATTGGCGCTTTTGATAGTCTGCGCAATCAGCGGCGCGTTGGACGGGGAAATCGCCATCGCCACCGTATCGGGCTTGCTCAGCATGTCCTGGACGATCTGGGCTTCACCGGCCTCATCCGAGGTCGATGCCGGTCCGGTGTAGAAGCACTCATACTCCGAGCTGGCGTTTTCCTTGTTCCATTTCTCGCAACCCTGGTGGATGGCCTCGAAGAATGGATTGTCGAGACCCTTCACGACGATGACGAGCTGTTTCTTGGCCATGGCCGGCCCGGCACCCAACGCCATGACGGCGGCGGCAGCGAGCAATAGTGATTTCCTCATGTCAGTCCTCCCTTTTGAAACAAACGGACACCACGTGCCCGCCACACACAGATCGACCCGGAGCAAGATGACAGAGGACGTCGCACTCGTGTCGCCAAGCCAGGTCGATAAGCATTTTCATCTTCAGTCTCAGACCGGCGCCGACAGATATCGCTGGCTACCAAATCCCTGACCGACAAACCCTCACCGATTCCTTCCGGCAACCCGGGAGACCGGCGCAAGCTCCTCCGACACTTAGCTAATATCGCCTTGTCACCGACGTCAATGCTATTTGTCCTACAAAACTGATTTTTCGAAAGAGGCCGTGGTTGACGCCAAGGTGGCTTATGCGTAAATGGGCAAAATCGCTGCCTCCGGGAGGAACTGGGGAGAGCGAAAGGCCGCGGCAGAACCGCAGGCCGCAAAGCACGGGGAGGCAAGAAGGCTGGTGGCGGTTCTCGAACTCACCAACATCTCGAAGCATTTTGGCGCCATCCAGGCGGTCAACGACGTTTCGTTGTCGATCGAGGCCGGACAGGTTGTCGGCCTGATGGGCGACAACGGCGCCGGCAAGTCGACGCTGGTCAAGATGATCGCCGGCAATTTCCCACCGAGCCATGGCACGATGCAGATGGACGGCAAGGAGTTGATCCTGCACAAGCCGGTCGAGGCGCGCCAGCACGGCATCGAAATCGTCCATCAGGACCTGGCGCTGTGCAACAATCTGACGGCCGCCGCCAACGTTTATCTCGGCCGTGAATTGCGCCGCGGCCTCGGGCCGCTTCGCATCCTCGACTATGCCGCGATGTACAAGCGTGCCGGCCAGATCTTCGCCGAGCTGAAATCCGAAACGCGCCCGCGCGACCTGGTCAAACAAATGTCGGGCGGCCAGCGGCAAGCGGTGGCGATCGCCCGCACCATGCTTTCGCAGGCCAAGATCGTGCTGATGGACGAGCCGACCGCGGCGATCTCCGTGCGCCAGGTCGCCGAGGTATTGAACCTGATCCGCCATTTGCGCGACCAGGGCATCGCCGTCGTGCTGATCAGCCACCGCATGCCCGACGTCTTTGACGTCGCCGACCGCGTCATCGTCATGCGGCGCGGCCGCAAGGTTGCCGACAAGACGATCGCATCGAGTTCGCCGGAAGAAGTCACCGGACTCATCACCGGCGCCATCGAACAGGTATGATTGACGCCTCAACCAGAGTAAAAAAGGTCGATAATGGCAGTCACCCTTGATCAGACGATCGCGCACAAGCAGCACACCTTGCTGAGCAAGGTGTTTGCCAGCCAGACCTTCTGGGTGGTGATCGCGGTCATCCTCGCCTGCCTGTTCCTGTCGGTGGCCACGGATTCCTTCGCCACGACCAAGAACCTCTACAACATCACCCGCAACGTCACCTTCGTCGCCATCGTGGCGCTCGGCATGACCTTCGTCATCATCACCGGCGGTATCGACCTGTCGGTCGGCTCGGTGCTTTGCCTGTGCTCGATGGTGCTGGCCGTGACCATGCATGCCGGTTACGGCATCGAGATCGGCATTGGCGCCGCGATCGCGACAGCGCTGATCATCGGCGCCTTCAACGGTGTCTTGATCGCCTATCTCGGCTTTCCGCCCTTCGTTGTGACGCTCGGCATGCTGTCGATTGCGCGCAGCCTAGCCATGGTCGCCTCCAACAACACCGTCGTCTTCCAGTTCGGGCCGGACCATGAAAAGCTGCTGGCGCTGGGCGGCGGCGCCTGGGTGTTCGGCATCGCCAATCCGGTGCTCTACATGATCGTGCTGGCGTTGATCACCGGCTTTGTGCTGCGCTGGACGAAATTCGGCCGGCACATTTTCGCCATCGGCGGCAACGAGCATGCGGCAACGCTGACCGGCGTTCCGGTGCGCCAGATCAAGGTCGTCGTCTACATGATCTCGGCATTGGCGGCTGGCCTTGCCGGCATCATCCAGACCGGCTGGCTGGGCGCGGTCACCACCAATCTCGGCAACGGCATGGAGCTTCAGGTGATCGCCGCCACCGTCATCGGCGGCGCCAACCTGGCCGGCGGCATGGGCACAGCCTTCGGCGCGGTCGTCGGCGCGGCGCTGATCGAGGTCATCCGCAACAGCCTCGGCCTGCTCGGCATCAATGCCTTCTGGCAAGGCGTGTTCATCGGCGGCGCCATCCTGCTCGCCGTGCTGTTCGACCGCATCCGCAATTTCAGGCGCAACGACTGACGTTCAAGCCCCAACGTCCCCTTCTCCCCTTGTGGGAGAAGGTGTCGCCGAAGGCGACGGATGAGGGGTGCTCCAGCTTGGCATCGCCTCATTTCTTCCAACACCCCTCAAGCGGCTCGGCGCTAGCGCGCCGATCCACCTTCTCCCACAGGGAGAAGGGGACGCGCTCCTATCGCCGAGTCTGAAAATCCGCCAACGCAAGGCAAAGCAGGCGTCAAGCTCGGCACATCCCGTCTTGACGCAAGCCCAGACTGAGCCGCACAATCGCTCGCAGCAGGCGAAGGGAGGCCAGTCGCCTGCTGGAGGATATACCCATGACGGAAGCGATCAGGCTCTACTGGGGCCGGTTCGGACATGTTTCTGTCCTGAACGTCGCCAGCGACTTCGTCACCCATGCCCATGTCGAGGCGCATATCATCATCTGGCTGGAAGGCACGGCCGGCGAGATGACCATCGGCCGCGAGACTGTGCGGCTTGGACCGGGCACCGCCGCCGGCATCAATTCCTTCCAGCCGCACAGCCACGCTCTGTCGCGCGACGGCACGCCTGGCCTGTTCCTCGCCTTTTACATCGATCCGGACTGGGCTCGAAAACGCCGCGAGCTGCCTTCCTCCGCGCCGCTGTTCGCGAGCCCGGCAATCACGCTCGAGCCTTGGCTGCACAAGGCGGCGGCCAACCTCCTCGACCATCTCAGCGACAACGAGAGCATCGACGATATCGCCAATTACGAGATCGAGCGCTTCATCGACAGCGTGCTCGACGCCGCCGACGCGTCCGCACCGCAGACCGTGCGCGCCCGCGTCAACACCATGCAGGATTTCCGCGTCCGCAAGGCGATCCAGCTGATGAAAGCCAATGTCTGCGAGCGCATCTGCTTCGACGACGTGGCGCGCAGCGTCGGCCTGTCGCGGCCGCATTTCTTCGCGCTGTTCAAGGAACAGACCAATCTGACGCCCAACGTCTATTGGAACACGCTGCGCATGGAGGAAGCGGTGCGGCAGTTGCAGTGGTCGCAGGAGCCGCTGATCTCGGTCGCCTGCAATCTCGGCTTCACCACGCAAGGCAATTTCTCGCGCTTCTTCCGCGACCATGTCGGCGTCCCGCCGACGCTTTACCGCGAGGCGGCGCGGGCGATCAGCTGAGCGCCCGTTTTTCAGACTATTTGATAGGCGTTCAAGACGCATTGATAAGCGCTGCCGAGCCTGCCGCCCTACCCTCCCAAGCAGCTGATTTGCAAGGGAACGATCATATGGCGAAAGTCACCATCTCCAGCGTCATCGACGCACCGGTCGAAAAGGTCTGGGCGCGCATACGCGACTTCAACGGTCTGCCGACCTGGCACCCACGCATGGTCGAAAGCCATATCGAGGACGGCAAGGACGCCGGCACGATCGGCTGCGTGCGCAATTTCCAGCTCGCCAGCGGCGCCCGCCTCCGCGAAAAGCTGCTCGATTTCTCCGACGAAAATTTTCTCGTCAGCTACTCCATCCTGGAGACGCCGCAACCGCTCACCAACCACAAGGCAACGCTGCAGTTGCGGCGGGTGACCGACGGCGACCGCACCTATGCCGAATGGACCGCCAGCTTCGACGCCCCTCCCGAAGAAGCCGACAAGCTGGCCGAAGGCATGGGCGCCAACGTCTTCCAGGGCGGCTTCAACGCCCTGAAGGCGCATTTCGCGGGCAAGGTTGAGCTGAATTGAGCTGACAAACAGGAGCGTTCCATGGCGCTTGCATTGCAGACTTTCCCGACGGTGAAGGACGCCGGCGCGGCGCTGAAAGCAGCCGGCACCCGCTATCTCGGTGGCGGCACGCTGGTCGTGCGCGCCGTCAATGAAGGCGACGTGTCGATTTCCGGTTTCGTCAGGTCGACCGAACCGGCGCTGTCGGTCATCCGCATTTCCGGCGACACGGTCCGCATTGGCGCTTCGGTGACCATGGCAGCAATCGCCCGCCATGCGGATCTCGCTCCGCTGGCCAGTGCCGCGCGCGCCGTCGGCGGACCGGCGATCCGCAACATGGCGAGCGTCGGCGGCAATCTCTTCGCGCCCACGCCTTACGGCGATTTCACCGTTGCGCTGCTGGCTCTGAACGCAAATGTCAGCACCAGCGACGGCGAACTGCCGATCGAAACCTTCCTGGCAAAACGCGAAAGCAACCACGCCATCGTCACTGCGGTCGGCTTCACGCTTCCGAAGGAAGACGGCTTTCGCTTCCTGAAAGTGTCGAGGGTCAAGCCAAAGGGCATTTCGGTGCTGAGCATCGCCACCGTGCTGGAACAGGCGCCGGACGGCACCGTGTCGTCCGCGCGGATCGCGCTCGGCTGCATGGCCGACCGGGCGATCCGTGCCAGGGCGGCGGAGGAAGCCCTGATTGGCCGGGAACTCACCAGCGAGGGCATCGCACCGGCACTGGCTGTTGCCCGCGACGGCACTTCGCCGCCAACCGATCCGATCGCCAGCGCCTGGTATCGCAACGAAGTCCTACCGGTCCATCTCGGTCGGCTGCTGCTCGCCTGAAAGACCGTGGCGCGTATGTCCGCCTGGCCGCGGCGCAAGGAGTAAAAAAGATGGCAAAGGTCCCGGTTCAGTTCACGCTCAATGGTGCCGAAAAGGCCGAATTCATCGACAGCGGCACGACGCTGCTTCATGCGCTGCGCGACAAGATCGGCGACACCTCGCCGAAGGGCGGCTGCCATCAAGGCACCTGCGGCGCCTGCTCGGTCGTCATCGATGGCGAACTCCGGCTCTCCTGCCTGACGCTGGCAGAGGCCTGCAATGGTGCCACTATCATCACAACGTCAGGCCTTTCGGAAGGCGGCGTGCTGCATCCGCTGCAACGCGCTTTCCTCGACGCCTTCGCGACCCAATGCGGTTTCTGCACGCCGGGCATGATCATGGCCGCCAAGGTGCTGCTCGATCACACGCCGAACCCCAGCCGCGAGGACGTGGTCGAGGCGCTGTCGGGCAATATCTGCCGCTGCACCGGTTACGAGCCGATCATCCAGGCGGTGCTGACCGCCGCACGGTCCAATTCGCAGAATGCGGCTTGAGGGGAGTTAAAAAGATGGAACTCCGCAAGAGCTATTTCGCCGACCAGCGCAAGGACGATCTGCACGAGATCGGCCAACCACGGCCGCGTTCGGATTCACCCGGCCATGTCACCGGCAAGACCGCCTATTTCGCCGACCGCAATTTTCCCGGCATGCTGCACCTGAAGATGGTACGCAGCCCGCACCATCACGCCCGCATCCGCAGCATCGATACGTCCGAGGCGGAAAGGCATCCGGGTGTCGTCAAGGTGCTGACCGCCAAGGATGTGCCGCACAATGTCTACACCATCCTGATCCTGATCCAGATCGGGCCGGAGGACGAAACGGTTCTGGCCGACGGCAAGGTGCGCTGGAAGGGCGAGGCCGTGGTGGCGGTGCTGGCCGAGACCGAGCGTGCCGCGCAGGAGGCGGCTGCCAAGGTCAAGGTCGAGTATGAGGTGCTGCCGGCCGTCTTCGACATGGAGGAAGCGCTGAAGCCCGGCGCGCCGATCGTCAACGAATATCACGGCCGGAATTATTACCTCTACGACAGCGGCGAATGCCGCAAGGTGCGCTTCGGCGATGTCGAGGCAGGCTTTGCCGAGGCAGATCACGTGCTCGAACAGATCTACCAGTCTTCGCCGATCGAGCATGCGCCGACCGAGACGACAGGCTGCATCGTGGCACCCGAGGGCAACGACCGCTTCACCTGCTACACCAACACGCAGGCGATGTTCTTCACCCTCGACAACGCCTCGGTCATCCTGCAGATGCCCGGCAACAAGCTGCATTTTGTCGGTGGCACTGTCGGCGGCGGCTTTGGCGGCAAGGTCGACGTCATCGTCGAGCCGATCGCCATCCTCGGCGCAAAACTAACCGGACGACCGGTTTGTTTTGTCTATAGCCGCGAGGAAGAGATGCAGATTTCCTCGCCGCGCGCCGCCGAGAAAGTCGTCATCAAGGACGGCGTGATGAAGGACGGCCGCATCGTGGCGCGCAAAGTCGCCGGCTACACCGATGCCGGCGCCTATTCGCGCCATTCGCCCTACGGCGCGCAGAAGGGCGCCGGGCATTATCCCGGTCCTTACACGATCCCGAATGTCTGGATCGACACCTACTGCGTCTACACCAACCGCACCCCGTCCTCGGCGATGCGCGGCTTCGGCGTCACCATCGGCGACTTCGCGCTGGAGGTGCAGATGGACAAGCTCGCCCGGCTGATCGGCATGGACCCGCTCGAATTCCGCTTCCTCAACGCCTACCGCGACGGCGACATCAAGGCGCATCGCCAGCCGACCGAGGGGGCGGCGCTGATCGAGTGCATGCAGGAAGCTTCGCGCACCGCCAACTGGCCGGTGGCGGAGAAGTTCATGGCGATGTCGTCTTACGCGAAGGGAGCTTGAGATGGCGATCAGGCGCGGACGCGGCGTCGCCGCGATCAATTATCCGACCGGCATGAATCTCGGCGGCGACCCGACGCAGGCGCTGGTGCATTCGACGCCGACCGGCAATTTCATGGTCACGCTGTCGAGTGTCGATCTCGGCCAGGGCATGAAGCAGATCATGGCGCAGATCTGCGCCGAGACGATCGGCGTGCCGACCGACCGCGTCGTCGTCGACACCGCCGACACCGACACCGGTCCGCACTGCATGGGCACCTTCGCCTCGCGCGGCACCCACCGCGCCGGCAATGCGGTTATCCAGGCGGCCAGGGAAGCCCGCCAGGTGATGCTGGAAGTGGCGGCCGAGGAACTTGAGGTAAACGCCTCGGACCTCGAGACCGACGGCCAAGGCAACATCCTGGTCAAGGGCGCGCCACAAAAATCGATCTCGATCTTCGATGTCGCGCTGTCGGCGCATTTCAAACGCGGCCGTTCGATTTCCGGCCGCGGCATGTTTTTGATCCCCCGCTCCTACCCGGAAAAAGAAACCGGCGCGATGAAGCCGTCGACCTGCTATGCGCACGCCTGCACGGTGGCGGAGGTCGAGGTCGACGACGAGACCGGCGAGGTCACCGTGCTGACGGTGAAGAACGTGTTTGAGATCGGCCGCGCGCTGAACCCGAAAATGGTCGAGCAGCAACTCGTCGGCGGCTCATGGATGGGTATCAGCCATGCGCTCTACGAAACGACCGAACCCTATTATCCCAACCGCGACCATGGCGGCACCGACTTCAACCAATATCTGATGCCGGGTCCTGGCGACCTCGCGCAAACCGAGATCATTGTGCTGGAACGGCCCTCGGCGGACGGGCCGTATGGCGCCAAGGGGCCGGGCGAAATGTGCGCCAACCCGCAGATCCCGGCGGTCGCCAATGCCGTCTTCGACGCCGTCGGCGTGCGCATCGACACGCTGCCGATCACGCCGGAGCGCATCCTGCGGGCGCTGAAGGCACAAGCCGGCGCTCCGAACTGAGTGCTGGAAATGCCCAAGAGAAGCGCCCAGACTGCAAACGCAGACACAGTCGCGACCTCGCCGGAGGCGGTGGCGTCCCGCCTCGCCGCCTCGCGCTATCTCGCCGATGAAAGCCTGGCCACCGCCATCTTCCTGGCGATCAGGCTGGGTAAGCCGCTGCTGCTCGAAGGCGCTCCCGGCGTCGGTAAGACGGAAGCGGCGAAGGCGATAGCCGAACTGCTCGGGCGCGATCTGGTGCGGCTGCAATGCTATGAAGGCATCGACGCCGCACATGCGCTCTACGAATGGAACTACCAGCGCCAGCTGCTCGCCATCCGCCATGCCGGCGAACATGAGGTCGACATCTATGACGACCGCTTTCTCATAGCGCGGCCGCTGCTGCAGGTGCTGAAGGCGCCGGAAAAGCGCGTGCTGCTGGTCGACGAGATCGACCGTTCCGACCATGAATTCGAAGCGTTGCTGTTGGAGTTCCTGTCCGATTTCCAGATCAGCATTCCCGAGCGCGGCACCATTCGCGCGACGGCGCAGCCGATCGTCATCCTGACCTCGAACCGCACTCGTGAACTTGCCGAAGCGCTGCGGCGGCGCTGCGTCTACCACTGGATCACCTATCCCGACGCCGAGCGCGAGGCCGAGATCATCATGCTGCGCGCCGGCGACGTCGCAAGAGCCACGGCGCGCGCCGTTGCCTCAGCCGTGCGCGACATCCGCGCGCGTCCGTTGGCCAAGCCACCCGGCATCGCCGAGGCGGTCGAATGGGCCAACGCCGCGACCATCCTCGAAAAGGGCGGCAGCCCATGGCCGGAAGCGTTTCGCCGGGCCATCGGCGTACTGATCAAGGACGAGGAGGACCTTTCCTGCATCGCGACGGAGCTCGGCAAGATTGTCGAGGAGGCGCTGGCGTGAGCCCTGCGGCTCTGCCTCGAGGAGCGGCGCCCTTCCTCGGCTTCGGCCGGCTGCTGCGCCGCTACGGCTTTGCGGTGGCGCCCGAGCAGGTCTCCGGCTTCATGCAAGCGGTGACGCTGCTCGGTCCCCGTTCGATGACCGACATCCGCGAAGCGGCGCTTGCCACGCTGGCGCCGCCGCCCGATCGCCGCGACGAATTCGAGGCGCATTTCCGGAACCATTTCTATGGGGACGCCGCGGCGCTGGTCGAAGGCGACAGCGACGAGGAAACCCGCATCAAGGACGATGGTGCAACGGGCGAAGAAGAAATCGAGGTAATCCGCCAGGAGCAAGGCGGCGAACTGTCTTCGGCCAGCGAACAGTTGAGCGTCCGCGAATTCAGCCGCGACAGCGACGGGCTTGCCGCCTTCCGCCGCAAGCTCGCCACCGCTTTGCCCGCCCGCCGCTCCTTCCGCACCGTGCGCACGCATGCGCGCGGCAAGCTCGACCTGCGCCGCTCGCTGCGCGAAATCGTCAATGCCGACGGCGATATCCCCTCGCCGCTGCTGCGCCGGCGGCAGACAGTGCCGCGCAAGCTTCTCATCCTGATCGACGTGTCCGGCTCGATGAAGCTCTACACATCGGACTATCTCAAGCTGGCACACGCGGCAGTGCAAGGCGCCGACCGGGCGGAGGTCTTCACCTTCGGCACACGGCTGACCCGTATCACCTCCGCGCTGCGCATTCGCGACCGCGACCAGGCGCTGGCCCGCGCCGCTGCCCACGTCGACGACTGGGACGGCGGCACCCGCATGGGACCGACGCTGCTCGTGTTTCTATCGGTGCCGCGCTTCTCCGCCTTTGCACGCGGGGCGGCGATCGTCATCCTGTCGGATGCGCTGGAGCGCGGCGACCATGCCGAGCTGGAAATCGCGATGCGCCGGCTGAGCGCCCGCGCCTTTCGGCTTTCGCTGGCGACGCCGCTGGCCGGCGATCCGCGCTTCCGGCCGGCAACGGCAGCACTTCGCGCCATCCTGCCGGTGCTGGATGACCTGGTCGACGGCTCCTCAATTGCCGGTCTCACCGAGTTCATCCTGTCGCTCGCCCGCCCCGCTCCGGCGGCCGCGGCAATCTGGAAAAGGGTTTTGTGATGCAGAAGGCGATCGACGCGCATTTCCACATCTGGCGCCAAAAGGACCAGCCCTGGCTCGTCGGACCGATGGTGCCGCGCATCTTTGGCCCCTACGAGCCGATCCGCCGCGATTATCCGATCGAGGAATTCCTCGCCGACCAGCAAGGTTCAGGCGTCGAGAAGGCGGTCTATGTCCAGACCAACTGGGCCAAGGAGGATTTCGAGAAAGAGGTCGCTTTCCTGCAGAAGACCGCCGAAGAAACCGCTTGGCCGCACGCCATCGTCGGCTATGCCGACATGACGGTCGACGATGTGCGTCCCCAGATCGACCGGCTGAAAAAATATCCGCTGTTGCGCGGCGTGCGTATGCAGCTGCACTGGCACCAAACGCCGGCCTTCCGCTTCGCTGCCTCGGCCGATCAGGTCATCGACCCAAAGGTGCGGGCCAATATCGCCCGGCTGAAGGATTACGGCCTGTCCTTCGACCTGCAGCTTTTCCCCGCCCAGATGAAGGATGGGCTGACGCTTGTCGGCGAGAACCCCGAGACGAATTTCGTCCTCACTCATGCCGGTATGCTGACCGACATGGAGCCGGAGACCACCGAGGCGTGGAAGACCGGCCTGCGCACGCTGTCAGCGGCACCAAACCTCTATGCAAAGCTGTCCGGCCTCGGCACCTTCGTCCACCGCAACGACCCGGCGCTGATCAGCTATATCGTCGACGCCGCCATCGACATCCTCGGCAGCGACCATCTGATGTTCGGCTCGAACTTCCCGATCGAGAAGCTGTGGACCAGCCACGTCGAGCTGATCAGGGCGCACCGGGAAGCGGTGGGCAAGCACGGCGCGGCTGCAGAGGCGGATATCTTCTGGAACACGGCGGAGAAGGTATATCGGCCGGTGTAGCGCCCCGCCCCTCGCCCCTCACCTCACCTCGAACTGCGGATCGACCGGAATCTGCAGCGCCGTGACCATCTGGTTGGTCTGTCCGGCCAGGCCGATGATCGACACCAACTCGCCATGCTGCGCCTCGGTCATGCCCTTGGCCCGTGCTGCCGCCGTGTGTGAGTGGACGCAGTAGGAGCAGCCATTGGCTGTGGAGACGGCGATGTAGATCATCTCCTTGGTCAGCGGGTCGATGGCGCTGTCTGCGACCATCACCGCCTTGAGCTGCTCCCACACCCGCTTCAGCGAGACCGGATCATTGGCCAGCCCGCGCCAGAAATTGTTGACGAAGTCGGATTTGCGCGTCGCGCGGATATCGTCGAATACGGCCTTCACGGCGGGATTAGCCTCGACCTCGGCATCGGTCAGCAGTCTTGTGGTGGCCATGGCAGGCTCCTTTTCGTTTGAATCGATGAGAGAGGTCGTTGAATCAGGTCTTGAGAAAAAGTGGCTAATCGTCTCGGATAAATCAGCAATTGACGCGCTGAGGCAAGACCTTGAAGGCCGGCCGAAGCGTCTCAACGTCGTCATCCCTGGGCGAAGCAGGAGCGAAGCTCCGTCGCGGAGACCCTGGGATCCATGCCGTAACCTCAGCCGAAAGGTGCAGCGGAGCAGAATTCTGCACCGCGGTAGCACTCTGTGGTCGCGGCATGGATCCTGGGGTCTGCGCCGCGTCGCTGCGCTCCTTGCTTCGCCCCAGGATGACGAAGCGATGGGCGTTTCTGCCAATCTCCATGGCATGCAATCCGACAATGCGAAGACTATTTGGCATGTCAACTTCTACGCCAAGGGACTAATGCACCGCCGCATACATGATCTTCTCCTCCGTCGCTTCGGCCGGCGAGAACTCCTCGACGATGCGGCCTTGCCGGCAGACCAGGATGCGGTCGGACAGGTTCATGATCTCCGGCAGGTAGGACGAGATGACGACGACGGCCAGGCCCTCGTCGGCCAGCCGGTTGATGATCTGGTGGATCTCGGCGATGGCGCCGACATCGACGCCGCGCGTCGGCTCGTCGAAGATAACGATGCGCGGTTTCTGCACCAGCCCCTTGCCGATCACCACCTTCTGCTGGTTGCCGCCGGAGAGCTCGACCACCCGCGCATTGTCGTTGATCGCCTTGACGTTCAGCGTCTTCGTCCATTCGGCCGACAGCGCCCGCATCTCCTGCGCATTGATCACCAAGCTCTTTTCCCGTCCAGCCGCCAAAAAGCCGGCGAACAGGTTCTCGGCGACGTCCATCGTTTCGAATATCCCCTCGCTCTTGCGGTCTTCGGTGACATAGACGATGCCGTCCGCCACCGCCTCGCTCGGCACGAGATAGCGTACCGGCCGGTCGTTCAGTTCGATGGTGCCGCCGCGCAGGAAGTCGCGCTTGTAGATGCCGGAGACGATCTTGAACGTCTCGGTGCGGCCCGAGCCGATCAGCCCGAACACGCCGGTGATCTGGCCCTCGAAGATCGAGAAGGAATTGTTGCGCACTACATTGCTCATCGAGATGTCCTGCACCGACAGCACCTTCTTGCCGGCCCTGCGCAACCTGGTCTCGTCGCGCTGGCTGTAGAGCTGTCCCGACAGCGTCCGCCCGACCATGGCCGCGACGATCCGGTTGCGATCGAAAGCGGCGGTATCGTCGGTGATCACCAGTTCGCCGTCGCGCAGGATGGTGATGCGGTCGGCGATATCGAGCGCCTCTTCGAGCGCATGGCTGATGAAGACGATCGACACACCCCTTGCCTTGAGCCGACGGATCAGTGCGAAGAAGTGCCGCTTTTCCTCCGGCGTCAGCGTCGCCGTCGGCTCGTCGAAGATGATGATCTCGGCATTGTGGTGGACGGCGCGCGCGATCTCGACCATCTGCCGCTTGGCCGCGCCAAGCGTCGCCACCATGGCGTTCGGGTCGACCGGGAAGTTCAACGACTGCAGGAACTGCTGCGCCGAGATGTAGGTGCCGCGCAGCCGGTTGAGAAAGCTCTCGGTGCCAAGATAGAGGTTCTGCGCCACCGTCATCGACGGCACCAGGCTGGTCTCCTGGAAGACCATGGCGATGCCGGCTTCAAGCGCCGCGTGCGGCGAGGCGTAGGCGATCTCCTGCCCGTTGTGGAACATCTTTCCCGAGGTCGCGTCGACGACGCCGGCGATGATCTTGGTCAGCGTCGATTTTCCCGCGCCGTTCTCGCCGAGCAGGGCGTGGATCTCGCCCTTGCGCAGCTCGAAGCTGACATTCTTCACCGCGGGCACGCCGCGATAGGTCTTGGTTACGTTCTCCAGGCGGACAATCGGTTCCATCAGCGATGCCCTTCTGGAGCCAGGTCGATAGCCAGCAGGCAATCGCCGCCTTTCGAGGCAATGAACAGGCGATCGTCTTTCTCCGCCACGCTGCAGATGCCATGACGCGTGCCGTTGGCGCGGCTGTGCAGGCTATACTGCGGCCGCATCTCCCGATCGAGCCTGACCACAAGCCCGTAGGAGCGGCTCGGCGACCATGGCTTGTGGATGCCCATGGTGCGGATGCCGCCGCATTGCAGCGGCTCGAGGAAGCTTCGATTCGAGGCGAGTGCCGGCGCGATCCAGTGCTGCGGCGGCACTTGCGCCAGCATGTCGTTCCGATAGTGCTTTTCCTGCAGCACGAATTCGATCAGACGGTTGCGGGGCGCAAACAGCGCCAGCCAGGCACCACCACCGACGGCAGACGACAGGCGCGAGGGATAGCCGGGCAGATGCGCCAGCACCGTCGAGCGGCTGCCCGTTGCGCCATCGAAGCGGACAAGTTGGTGCCGCCAGCTCTCGCTGACCAGCACATCCGTGCTGGTTGGATGCAGCCCATAGGGAAAGGCGATGTCACCGGCGAGCTTGCGCAATTCGCTGCCTGCCGGATCGCGCTTCCACAGCGAACCCGACGCACCCTTCTTCATCAGATCGGCGGCCCATTGCGACGGCGCGTGGCCGGCCGAGCCATTAGCCAGCCAAAGCGTGCCATCTTCTGCATAGGCGAGTGCTGTAATGCAGCGGATCTCGGCTGGCAGGCGAGCCTCCTTGCCCGCGATTAACAGCTTGCCGCTTTCGAGCGCCACCGTCAGCTCTCCGGCGGGCGAGCGCGCAAGCGCGGTGACCGCGGCCGGAAATGTCTCGACCAGAACAGGCGCGCCGCCGGCGGTGACCGCGTAGATGGCATTGCCGCTGGAGGCCAGCAGCCGGCCGTCAGCGATCAGCAGATTGTCAGGCTCCGGCAGTTCAGCAAAAGCCGGAGCATCGTCCAGCAGCGTATTCGGCCTGAAGGCGCCATCGAGCGGCGGGATTGTCACCGCCTTGCCGCGAAAGATGTCGAGGATCGGGTCCAGTATCATGGCTTCGCTCCCCAGTAGGAAGCGGGGCTGGTCCAGTTTGGATCGGCACCGGCAATCCGGTAGCGGCCGATCCGGTTGTTCAGGATACCGCCGACGAACAGATAGCCTTTGTGCTCGCGCATCGAGGTGACCATCGGATGCGCGGCGCCCGACAGGTCGCCCATCGCTTCGACGATGCCGCCTTTCTCATTGAATTTCACCACACCGCCGGTGTTGATGTTGGGGAACAGCCATTCGTCCTGCGGCAGCCGGCGCGTCATGCGCTTGCGCATGTCGGGATGGCGCAGCGACAGGTCGAAGCTCGGCGTGCGCATGCCGAGCCAAGCCATCCAGTAATTGCCGTCGGAGGCGCGGTTGATGTTGTCGGGGTAGCCCGGCATGTCGCGGATGACGCATTCGGCGGTGCCTGCTTTCGGCCCTTCCAGCCAATAGCGATGCACGCGGCAGGCCCAGCTTTCGGCGAAGAACAGCGACCTGCCGTCATGCGCCATGCAGACGCCGTTGGTATAGCGGTAGCCGTCGAGCAGCGTCTTCGTCGAACCGTCCTTGGGGTCATAGACGAGCAGCCGCCCGGTGGCGCGGTTCTCGATCGAGTCCAGCGCCCAGTCATGGGCGTCATAGCGCTTGGTGGAATCGGTGAAGTAGATGCGGCCGTCCGGCGCGATGTCGCAGTCATTGGGGTCTCGCAGTCGCGCATCGTCGACGATCGAAGTCCAGGAGCGCGACGTTTCCGCCGAAAGCCGTTTCACCTCCCGCTCCGGCGAGACCGAATAGAGGCCCATGGCGCCGACGCAGCTGATCAGATTGCCTGTTTTGTCGAAGGCCAGGCCGAGCGGAAAGCCGCCAATATGGGCAAAGACCTCCGAGCGTTTGTAGTCCGGCGCGAAGAAGCGGACGATCTCGCCATGCCTGGTGCCGCAATAGAGATGGTCGTCGCGGTCGAGGATGACGTCTTCCGGCCCTTCCAGCTCGCCGAGCCCGATATGGTCAGCCTCAGACAACCGGTTGTCGAGTTCGTAAGGCGTGCCTGAGCCTGGTGCCGCCGACTGCGTTGTCCCCATCTTCAAATAGACCGGTGCGACATAGACCTCGTCCAGAACCTTGTGGCGGTTCTTCAGCCAGCGAATGTCGATGGTGACCGCGACGGCAAGCATGATGCCCAGAACCATCTGGTTGGTACCGGTGCCATAGCCCAGCCGGATCAGCCCGTTTGTCATGGTCAGCACGATGATCGCGCCCATCAGCCCCTTGATCACCGAGCCGCGGCCGCCGCCCAGGCTGACGCCGCCGACGACCGCCGCTGTCAGTGCCATGACCTCGAGGTTGAGGCCTGTGCCCGGCCCTGCCCCGCTCAGCCGGCAAGCGATGAGGAAGCCGCCGAGCGAGGCGCAGAAGCCGGAGAACACATAGGTCATGAACACGGTGCGGCGCACGCGGATGCCGGCATTGTGGGCCGATCGCCGCGACCCGCCCACCGCCTGCACATGCCAGCCGGGCCGCGAGCGTGTCAGCGCGACATGGGTAATGATGGCCAGGATAATCGCCGCCCACACCGCAACCGAGAGGCCCCAGAAAGTGTCGTCGCCGATGAAGTCCAGCACATCCGATGTGGCATCGGAAAGCTGGACGTCGGCGGCATAAGTGGTGACCAAAATGTCGAACAGCGCCCGCCCGAAGATGAAGGTGACCAATGTCGTCAGGAAAGCGCGCAGCCTGAAATAGCCGATCAGATAACCGTTGATCGCGCCGAACAGCAGCCCGGTGGCGATCGAGGCGGCCAGCGCCAGCCACACCGATTGTTCGAGGATGAAAAAGACGAACACGGCGGAAAAACAGGACAGCGCGAAGATCGAGCCGACCGAAAGGTCGATGCCGCCGCCCAGCATGACCACCGTCATGCCGGTGACGACCAGCGAGAACTCGCCGAGCTGGCGGGTCGATTCCTGCAGCGACATCGGCTTGAAGAAGCCGGGGATGATCGAACCGAACACGCCGAGCGTCGCCACCAGCGCCAGGAACGGAATGGCGTTATCAGTCCAGCGTTTGCTCAGTATCTCGCCGAGGAGGTGGTCGGGCACGAGATTGTAGCGCCAGGACTGGAGGCGTTCGCGAAAGGACATGGGTTGCTGCTATTCGAGAGAAAAGGGAAAAATCGGCCGAGCTATCCGCAGGACGCTCGCCTCAGGTTTGCGCTGCCCCTCACCCTTACCCTCTCCCCGTATAGAGACGGGGAGAGGGGGTCGCCAGCGTTGGAGCGTATCCCTTCTCCCCGTCACTATACGGGGAGAAGGTGCCGGCAGGCGGATGAGGGGCAGCGCCGAGCTCAGGAAAGCCGGCCTACTTCGCCGCGGCCTCCGCTTGCAGTGCTTTCAAGTCCCAGCAGCTGTCTGGCTTGAGGTCGGCCTTGGTCGTCGCTTTCTCCAGCGTATAGATGTAGGTGTGCGAGGTGCCGGCGGGCTGGCCACTCTGCAACAGGAATTTTATGACGGCGTTCATATCGCCCGACTGGCGGGCAAGGTCGGTCATCACCACCGCGCCATAGGTGCCGTCCTGCAGCTTGTCGCAGTCGGCGGTTTTCTCGCCGCCGCCGGTGGTGACCAGGAACACCTTGCCCTCGAGCTTGGCATCGCGGATCGCAGCCGATGCGCCCGTCGCGTCGCCGTCCCAGAAATCGATGATGGCGCAGATGTCGGGGTTCTGCTGTAGCATCGTCGTCGTCACATTGCGCGAGGTCGTCGCATCCCAGTTCGAGTCCGGCTTGGCTACGGCCTTGAAATCGGGGTTCTTGTCCAGCACCTTCATGATGCCGGCATACTGGTAGAGGCTCGACGAGTTGGCCTGGTCGCCCTGCACCAGCCCGATCTTCTTGGAAGAATTCGGCCCACAACCCTTGATCGCCGCTTCGGCTTCCAGCTGGCCGAGCCGATCCCAGTCGCTGCCGACAAAGGCATCGGCCGGGAAGTTCGCCGGATTGTCGACCAAAAGCACATAGGTGCCTGCCGCCTGCGCCTTCTTCATCAGCTTGGCATAGGAGTTGAGGTCCGGCGAGTGGATGATCAGCACGTCCGGCCTGGTGTCAGACGAGATCGCGTCGGTTATCGCCTGCGCGCCGGCGTCGACCACCCAGTTCGGGTCACGCGTCTCGAACACGCCGCCCCAGGCCTCGACCTCCGTCTTCAGGTAATGCGCCCAGCCCTGTGCCAGGTCGAAGCCCATCGCCATCGGCACCAGCATCACCCGCTTGCCCTTGAGCGCTTGCGAATAGGCGGCCGGACCCGGATCCTCGGCGGCGAAGCTTGGCGCCACGAAGGCGGAGACGGCAAGCGCTGCCGCGGCAGCCATAAATGTCCTGATGATTTTCATGTCACATCCTCTGGTTTGGTCGTTGTCGTTCGCGGCCGGCGCCAACCGTTCGCGTCAGTCTAAATGTCGCCTTGCTGGGCGGTCTGCTCGTCGCGCGGATTGATGAACCCGTCGACGATGATCGCCGCCAGCAGGATCGCTGCCTTGATCAGGTTCTGATAGAGCAGCGGAATGTCGATGATGGTCATGGCGTTGAGCAGGATGCCGATCAGCGCGGCACCCACCAGCACGTTGCGCACCCCGCCCCGCCCGCCCGACAGACCGATGCCGCCGATCACCGCCACCAGCACGATGTCGTAGAGCAGCGTGGAATTGACAATGCGGGTGTTGATCGAATGCAGGCTGGCGGCGGTGAGCAGGCCGGCCACCAGCGAGACCAGGGCCGACAGCACGTAGCGCAGCACCAGCATCGGGCGCACTGGAATGCCGATGTTGCGCGCCGCGACCGGGTTGTCGCCGGCGAAATAGACGTAGCGGCCCCATTTGGTGTAGCGCAGAAACAGGAAGAAGGCGAAAGCCAGCCCGGCGAAGACAAAAACCTCGACCGGGATGTCGAGGAAGCGCAGTCCGCCAAGAAGCTCGACCCAATGGCCGGGCGGCACCGGCACGGCGTCCTGCGTGATCAGTTGTGAACGCACATAGCCGAAAACGAAGGACGCGGTCGCCAGCGTCACGAAGATCGCCGGAACCTCGGCGTAGGCGACCAGGATTCCGTTCAACAGCCCGATGGCGAGAACGCCGGCGAGCACATAGGCGAAGGCCAGCCCGTCGGATGTTCCCGAATTCAGCAGTTGCAGATACCAGGCGACCGACATCGCCATGATCGCCACCGCCGACAGGTCGATGCCTCTGCCGATAATGACGACCGCCATGCCGAGCGCCAATATGCCCAGCACCGAGACCGAGCGCACGATGGCAACGAGATTGTTCGAGTTGATAAACCCGGGCAGTCCGATCGCGGCGGCAATGAACAGCACAACCGCGATGGCAAAGACAATGCCCTCCTGGTTCAGGCTTCTCCAGTTCAGCCAGCCGGTCGCGTTCATTGCCCGCTTTCACCCGCGATGGCTACGCCCTGCTCCCTCTGCGGCCATCGGAACGAAAGCTAATCGGCTCAAGACCAATTCGTCAAATGAATCCGTGCATTGCAGGCCGGCTTGCGAGGAAATTCTGCGGTTGGACGCACCGATTGGCGAGGCTGGCGCAATGCCTGGAACTCAAGCCCTTTTGCAACTGATCGCGCTGATCGGACCGCTGGCGAAGGTTCGCTCCAGGACGAGCGGAGCAGGCAGAATTCATGTCCGCGCTCGCCGCGCAGGTCCTGCGTCAAATCCGCAAAACATGGCCCGAGACCTCGGCGCCGGCAGCGTTCGGCAACGCCAGAAAGCGGCACGAGGCGACGAGCCCGATTGCGCCGATCACCAGGAAGGCAAGGCGGAAGTCGACGAGATCGAGCGCTGCCGCGCCTCTCGCGATCTGTGACAGGTTGAGCAGTGCCGCCGCCACCGCCACGCCGAACAGCATCGCCACCTGCTGCAGCATGCTGGACAACGTCGCCGCCGAACTGCGCTGCTGTGAGGCCACATCGGCGAAGGCCAGCGTGTTGAGCGCGGTGAACTGCATCGAGCGCGACAGTCCGGCGATCAGCATCAGCACCACCACCAATGCTTGCGGCGTCTGCGGCGAAAGCGCCGCGCAGGCCATGATCGTCAAGGAAGCGATCACCCCGTTGACGATCAGCACCGAACGGAAGCCGAAGCGCCTCAGCGTCGGCGTCGTCACCGCCTTCATGCCGAGATTGCCGAGGAAATAGGCCAGGATCATCATGCCCGCATCGACCGGGCTCAGGCCGAAGCCCACCTGGAACAAAAGCGGCAGCAGGAATGGAGTGGCGTTGATGGCGATGCGGAAAATCGTGCCGGCCGACAGCGTCGAGATAGCAAAGGTCTGCACCTTGAAAGCTGTGAGATCGAGCAGCGGATGATTGGCGCGTCGCAGATGCCGCACCGCCAGCCAGCCGACCAAAATGCCCGTGCCGAGCAATGCCACGGTCGGCAACATACCCTCTTGCGGATGTGCGATGCGCTCGAGGCCGTAGAGCATCGCGGCGAGCCCCACAGAGGTCAGCAGGAAGCCCGGCCAGTCGAGCGGCCTGGCGCCGGCTTCGCGGTCGTCGGGAATGAAGCGGGCGACCAGCGCCAAACCGGCAACCCCAAGCGGAATGTTGATGAAGAAATTCCAGTGCCAGGAGAGATAGGTGGTGATGAAGCCGCCAAGCACCGGCCCGACCACCGGCGCAAACAGCGCCGGCCAGGTGATCAGCGCCGTGGCGTTGAGAAGCTCGGATTTCGGCGCATTGCGCAGCACCAGGATGCGGCCGACCGGCGTCATTAGCGCGCTGCCCAGGCCCTGAACCGCACGCGCGGCAACGAACTGGCTCAGGTTCTGCGAGATGCCGCAAACGAGCGAGGCCAGCGTGAACAGGGCAATCGCCACAAGGAAGATGTTGCGCGCGCCGAAACGGTCGGCGAGCCAGCCGGACAGCGGCACGAACACCGCCATGGTCAGCATATAAACGGTGATGCCGATGCTCATCGCCACCGCCGGCACGCCGAAGGATTCTCCCATCTGCGGCAGCGAGGTCGAGATGATAGTCGAATCCAGAAGCTGCATGAAGAAGGCGACGGCGACGATCAGCGCCACCCGCCGGGCTTGCCGCGCCGCCGTCGCGGTTTCGGGCAAGGCTTGGTTTTCGGGAATGGCGGTCATGCGCAGAACTATCCGAAGGGAATTTTCACCCGCTCCATCAGCAACCGCACAATCTTCTGGCAAACCGATGACGCACCGGTTTCAACAGCATCTGGCCGGTGCCGTCCAGACATGGACCAACAAACTTTCGTGTGGCATCGCAGCCGGCTACGCGATGACCCGGCCCTGCCGCCGATCCGGCCTTCTACGATCCGCCATGGCGCTTCGCGCTGTTGCAGGCGTGTCTCATGCGGCTTCGATCTTCTCCAGGAACAGGCTAAGCTGGTCCGGGTCCATGTGCACGACGTGCCTATCTTCGGGATACGCCAGGCTGTTCACATCGGCGACATATTCGGAAAAGGCGGCGATGCGTTCGGCCTGCAGGCGATCGTATTCGGCGGCGAAATTGCGATAGACCTTGGAGTGGCGAGGCATGTGGCCGCGGTTCTGGCCGAGGATGTCGTCTGCGAACAGGTATTGTGCATCGCAGCCGGTGCCCGCCCCCATCGACAACATGATCAGCGACGTGCGTTCCGAAATCGCCTTGGCCACCTCGACCGGCACCACCTCGATCTCGGCGCCGATCGCGCCGGCGGCCTCCAGTTGCTTCACCGCCTCGAACACCTGCATGGCGGTATCGGCGGTCTTGCCGACGGCCTTGAAGCCGCCGGTCCAGGTGGCGCGTGACGGGATGAGGCCGACATGGCCGATCACCGGAATGGCGTCGTCGGCCATCCGCTTGATGGTGGCATAGCCGGCGCTGCAATAGACCGCATCGGCGCTCGCCTTGTAGAGCCGGAACGCCCAGCGGACGAAATCGTCGGCGGTGCCGATCTCGAAGAAATTCTCACCCGGCATGGTAAACAGGCTGGGTGCCGCATCACGGTATTCCGGATTGAGCACCAGCTCCGGCGGCACCGAGACGATATCGACGCCGGCGCGCTCGGCGGCCTCGGCCTCGTCCATTGTCAGCACGCGCAGCATGGTCAGTTGCCGCTTGCCCTTCATGGCGCGCAGGTCTGCGACGGTCGGTCTTTTCCGGCTCATGGATTATGGTCCCCTTTGCTACGTGACAGAAGGCCCGTCAGCCAATCTGGATCATCACCTTGCCAGCTTCGACCTTGACTGGATAGGTCGCGAGATTGACACAGACGGGAGCGCCCTTGGCCTGGCCGGTCTTGTAATTGAAGCGGCCATTGTGCTTTGGGCATTCGATGATGTCGTCCATCACAAGCCCATCGGCCAGATGCGCCTTCTCATGCGTACAAAACCCGTCGGTGGCGAAGAATTCATCGTCCGGCGAACGGTAGATCGCGAAGGTGCGGCCGCCATGGTCGAAGCGGATGACATCTTCCTCTTCGACATCGTCGACGGCGCACGCTTCGACCCAATCGGCCATTTTTTATCTCTCCCGAAATTCCTGCGGTGCCTACTCAGCCGCCGCCGACATGTCCACTTCGTGGAACTCGCCACGATAGGGCCTCGCCGTCGGCGGCAGTTCGCGCTTGAGGAAATAATCCTCGTATTTGAGCTGCCTGAGCAGGACAGGCCAGACCTCGCGGTAGGCATGCCACATCGACGGGTTCGGCTCCGGCAGATCGTGCTTGATCAATTCATGCAGCCTGGGCAGCGCGTGGTAAGGCACCATCGGGAACATGTGATGCTCGACATGGTAGTTCATGTTCCAGTAGATGAACCGGCTGATCGGATTCATGTACACGGTACGGGTGTTGAGCCGGTGGTCGACGACATTGTCGGCCAGGCCGATATGCTGCAGCAGGCCGGTCAGCACCATGTGCCAGGTGCCGTAGAGGCGCGGCACGCCGATGAGCACCACCGGTATCCACGACCGCATGAAAACGGCGAGCGCGATCGTCGCGATGTAGACGGCGATGTGCCAGCGCGCCGCGATGACGGCCTTGTGCTGTTCCATCTCGGGAACGTAGCTTTTCTCGTCGGGCGTCAGCTTGCCAAACGCCTGGCGTACCAGCGCCGGAAGCGAATAGCGGAAATCGAGGATGCCGGTGAAAGCCAGCGCGGCACGCAATAGGTCCGGCGGGCGCATCACGGCGATCTCGGCGTCGCGGCCGACGATGATGGTGTCTGTATGGTGCCGGGCATGGCTCCAGCGCCAGGTCACCGGATTGCGCATCAGCATGAAGCTGGCGATCTGATAGACGACATCGCTCATCCAGCGCGTGCGGAAGGCCGTGCCGTGGCCGCATTCGTGCCAGCGCGAGTCGCTGGACGAGCCGTAGAGCACGCCGTAGACGAAGAAGAACGGCACGCACCACCAGGTGCCCCAGAAGTAGACGGCGCCGGCGGCGGAGCCGAGGATGGCGACGATCCAGATGATCGTGTCGCGGATCGCCGGACCGTCTGAGCGCTGCATCAACTCCTTGATCGCCTTGCGGGGGACATCCGTGTGGTACCACTCCGCTGAGGCCAGTCCCGTCTCGATCGCCCTGCGCGTGCTCTCGCCGACCAGGCTGTAATCGCGCTTTACCGTGCCAGCCATTGTGACCTCCAATTCCAGCTCGACCGCGAGCCCTCCCCGCTCCGGCCAGAGCCAGCCTCCCAACTGGTGTCCCGTATCCTCTTCGCCATTATCACGACCTGCCTCCAAGAACAGGAAAATGGCCCGACGGCCGCGGGTAGTCCTCTCGCGGCTGTCTGGCAATCGCCGCGATCCGGCTTTCGGCGGCGGCGATCTCGCCGGCGCCGTCGAGGACCCGGAACACCGCATCGTAGGGGCGGCTTTCGCCATGCTCCAGCCAGATCATCTCGCCGCGTTCGCGCGCCGCTAGATTGCCAAGAACATGATGCGTCGACGGCTCGATCCCAAGCGCGTACTGCCCGGCCTGGAAATTCTGCCATTGATAGGCGCAAGGCAATTGGTCCTTGCGCGTGACCACCTCGAAGCCGAGACCGAGACTGTCGTTGACCACCGCCACAGGGACTTCGCCGGTGCTGTCGGCACCGAGTTCGTGCTGCCAGACCTGTTCCTTGAATCCCGGTTGCGGCGCCGGCACCGTGCGGTAGCCGACCTTCTGCGCTTCATAGTGCTCGCCGGCATGCCCGGCCCAGACGACGTCGCGGATCGGCGCCAGGTAGCGCGATCCTTCGTCGAGCACCGGATGGCTGACGTTGATGTGGTAGAAATACATATGCGGCGTCCGGTTGAAGCCGTGATTGACGACGCGGTCCGAAAGCCGGATCTCGTTGCCGCCGACATCGGCCTCGATCCGCCGCAGCAGGTGCAGATCCTCGCCGAACACAGTCGATTGCTGGACGATGCCCTCGGCCCACAACACGCAGCGGTCGCCGTCCCAGGTCTCGCCGTAGCCGGTCAGCCGCGCCGGGATGGTGCTGATGCGGCCATGCAGCGAATGGCGCACCGTCTTCTTCGGCGGGTAGTTGTAGGTGTCGGCGGGTACCTCGTTCATGAACAATATATGGTCGAGGCCGCAGGTCAGCAGAAGGCCGGAAAACGACCGCGCCCAGGCCAATCCCTCCTCGCCTTCATACTCGTGCAGGCCGGGATGGCGAAAGCCGCTCGGCGAATGCCAGCCGATCGCCTGGCCCCTGAAGTCGCAATCGGCGATATCGAGCGCCCGGTCGACCAGCGCGGTGAAGCGCAGGCCCGAGCCGGTGCGGAATTCGAGCATACGGATGCCGCGCTCGACGCCGTCGCCAAGCGTCATCAGCCGCACGCCGGCAAATTGCGACAGCATGCCGGAGCGCTCCGAGACCTGCCGGCGCGACAGCGTCTTGCCGTAAAGCTCTACCATGTGACGGCCAGTTCCTTCACTTTGCTCCCGCCCTTCACTTCGCTCTCGTCTCCTTGAGCAGGGCCGACATGTCGGCGCCGGTGATGATGCTTTCCACGGTCAGCAGGTCGGTGTCGGCGACCGTCTGCTCGGCGACGATCTCGCCGCGGCGCATGACGATGATGCGGTCGGCGACCTGGAAGACGTGATGGATGTTGTGGGTGATCAAAAGCACCGAATGCCCGGCGTCGCGCACTTCCTTGACGAAGCGCAGCACTCCGTGCGTTTCCTCGACGCCGAGATTATTGGTCGGCTCGTCGAGGATGATGACCTTGGCGGCGAACTGCATGGCGCGCGAAATGGCGATCGACTGGCGCTCGCCGCCCGACAGCGTGCTGACCAGCGCATCGGCGTCGAGTTTTTTCGAAATGCCGACGCGCTTCAAAAGTGCCGAGGCAGCATCGCGCAATTGGGCGAGATCGAGCGGCGCGAACACACCCAGCCATTTGAGGTTGACCGGCTCGCGGCCGAGGAAAAGATTGCGCGCGATGCTGAGGTCGGGAGCCAGCGAGGTGTCCTGGTGGATGGTCTCGATGCCGAGATCCATCGCGTCGCGGGTCGAGCGGATGGAGACCTTCTGTCCGCGCACATAGATGTCGCCGCGATCGACCTGAAAGACCCCGGAGATCGCCTTGATCAGCGTCGATTTGCCGGCGCCGTTGTCGCCGAGCAAGGCCACCACTTCACCCTCGTTGAGCGTGAAGGAGGCGCTCTTCAGGGCGCGGACGCTGCCGAAGGACTTTTGCAGGTTCTGCAGCCGAAGCACTTCCATGATCAGCTCCTGGCAGCGTTCTTCTGCAGCAAAGCGTGCAGGATGAGCATGGCAAGTATGATGACGCCGACGAAGATGTTGTAGGCGAGCCCGGGCACTCCGATCAGCACGATGCCGTTGCGGATGCTGCGCAGCATCAGCGCACCGACGATGGTGCCTAAAATGGTGCCGCGCCCACCGGTCAGCGCGGTGCCGCCGACCACCACCATGGCGACCACTTCGAGTTCATAGCCGGTGCCGGCCACCGGCGAGGCCGCAGAGATGCGGAAGGCGCTGATCATGCCGGCGAGACCGGCCAGCACCGAGGTCAGGATGAACAGCCAGATCTTGACCGCGTCGGCCGGCACACCACGCGCCACGGCAGCGTTACGGTTCGAGCCGATAGCGCTGATCCAGTTGCCGAGCTTGGCGTAGCGCAGCACATAGATCGCCAGTAGCGAAAGGCCGATGAACCACCACAGCGAGGTATAGAAACGGAACGTTCCGATATTGAAGCTGCCGGCCAGCAGCGTCACGAAGAAGCCCGGCTGGTCCCAGGATTTCAGCGGAAAGCCTTGGGTGATGTAAAGCGCTGCCCCGCGCACCACCAGCAGCATCGACAGCGTCACCAGGAAGGAGGAGATGCCGATCTTGGTGACGATCAGCCCGTTGATCGCACCGATCGCTATGCAGAGCAGCAGGCCGGCCAGCAGCGCGACGCCGATATCAAACCCGCCGTTCTGGACCAGAAGCATGACGACGACCGGCGCCAGTCCGAATACGGCACCGACCGAAAGGTCGAACTCGCCCGCCGTCAGAAGCAGCGTCATGCCGAGCGCGATGATGCCGAGCTCGGGCAGGAACGCCATCATGTTGGAGATGTTGAGCGGCGACAGGAAATTCGCGTCGGCGATCGCGAACACCGCCAGCAGGACGATCAGGATGACGAGCGAAGAGAACTGCGGCGAGCGGATCAGGCTCGACCTGCGTTTGGCATGCGGCATTTCCTCTTCCGCGGCAATTGTCATGACTGTTTCGACCATATCTCAGGGTGACGCCCGCCGCCTGCGCGGCGAACGTCAGTTCCAATCACTTGTTGTAGAGTTTCAGGATCGGTTCGACGCTCGAGGCGTCGTAGAGGCTGAACGTGTGAATGTCGTAGCCGATCGGTTCGCCAGCGGCGGCCAACCCGAGCAGCGCCACCGGCATGAAGCCCTGCGCTGACGGGAACTGCCAGGCAGCCGCGTTGACGAAACCGGCCTTGACGGACTCGGCCGTTTCCTTCGAATTGCCCCAGCCGACGACCGGGATTTTGCCGGCCGGCACGCCGGCGCCGTCAAACACCCGCTTGACACTGGCCGCCACGGAATCGCCGAGCGCGATGATCGCCGGCGGGTTGTTGGCCACCATGTAGTCGGTCATCTTGGCGATGATGCCGGCCGGATCGGTGCCGCAATCGACCACGTCATATTTGATGCCGAGCGGATCGAAGACGCTGGCAATGCCTTCGGTCTCGAGCTGCTGGTAGCTGGCGCCCGGCACTTCGACCGGCAGGAACACCTTGTCGCCCTGCTTCACCATCTTGTGGTCGACAAGATACTTCGCCCAGATGACGCCGGCTTCCCTAAGGTCGGCGCCGACATAGGCCTGCCGGCCGGTTGCCGGATCGTCGGTGTTGAAGAACACGATCGGGATGCCGGCCGCCTTCGCTGCCTTGACCTCCTCGGTCCACAGGCCGGGCTGCGCCGAGGTGGTGGCGATACCGTCCGGCTTGGCGGCGAGTGCCGAGTTGAAGGCTTCCTTCTGCGCCGCCATGTCGCCGCCGCTGAACGAGATCTTGCAGGTCACCTTGAGCTGGTCGCAGGCCTTGGTGGCGCCGGCATTCCAGTCGATCCAGAAGGCATCCGAAGGGCCGCCATGCGACAGCAGGTAGAACGTCTTCTGAGCGTCCTGCGCCAGCGCCGGCGTACCCAGCGCCACACCGGCGAGCACGGTCGCCGCGGCCGCGACTTTCAACGCGAATTTCAACATTTCTCTTCCTCCCTTGTTTCGTAGCCGAACCGCGCCATCACAATCCGTGGGCGCGGAATTTCCCATCGAGGAATTTCTTGGCACGCGGCACGTCGTCTTCCGAAAGATGCTCGATGATGACCGGGATGTTCGGGTGCTTTTCGGCCAGCCGCTTGAGATAGAGGTCGTAATTCAGCGAACCGAGGCCGGGCGCAGGCAACTCGATCTCACCGACGCCGCGGAAAGTGTGGCTCTCCAGCGCGTCCTCGTCGCCGATGTCTGCGTGCTTTTCCGACTTGTCGCCGCCGGAGCGCTTGACGTCCTTGGCGTGGGCTATCTTGATCTTTGCGGTCAGCGTGTCGAACACCTGGTTCAGGATCTGGTCCATCCTGTCGATGTTGTGAGTTTCGAAATAGTTGGTCGGGTCCATCAACAGGCCGAGGCCTGGGTGGTCGACTTGCGCGAACATCCTCACCGTCTCTTCGACCGAGCCGACGACATTGTTGACATAGGTTTCGAGCAGGAAGACCGCGCCGTGGTCATAGGCGGTCTGGGCAAGGTCGGCGATGACCTTGCGGCATTCCTCAAAACCTTCCTCGGTCTTGTTCTTCGGATGATGCACCCAGTCGGACTCGGTGTTGTAGGTACCGGTTTCCGAGATCACGTAAGGGGTGCCGAAATGGCGTGCGTTGCGGATGATCTCCTTCAAATAGCCGACGCGCCTCTCGCGCTCGCCCATATCCGGATGGATGATGTTGGTGTAGCCCGACACGCAGCAGATCGGCAGATTGTGGTCGCGGAACGTATCGCGGACGGTCTTGGCCTTGTCCCTGGTGATCTGCCCGGCGGACAGGTCGATGTCCCTGAAATGCAGGTCGAGCTGCACGGTGTTGAAATCGAGCGCACGGATCTTCTGCGCGGTTTCCTTGAGGCCATACGGGAAATAACCCGTGAAGATACCTGCCTGCATCATGGTGTGAATTCCTCCCTGTAAGTGAATCAGTCTGTTGATATTTCGGAAAGCTTGACTGTCCGGCCCTTATCGATCGAGCGGTAGCCCGCTTCGACCAGCGCCATGGTCTTGACGTTATCGGCGACGGACAGCGCCGGCGGCTCGCCCGTCTTGACCGCGTGCTGAAGCTGCTCCATGACGCCGATGAAGGCATGCGGGAACCACATCGTGTCCCAGCTTGGCGTCACCCATTCACCGCCGGTTGTCTCGGTCGAGGCATAGGTCAGTGTCGAGGCAGCGCCTGTCGGCCAGCCGATGGTGCCCTTGGCGACGCCCTTGGTGCCGTCGACGCGCCAGTTGATGTGCTGGTCGTCCTTGTAGCCCTCCTGGCGCGGACCGGACCAGACATCCTCCAGCGATACGGCGAGCACGCCGGACGGGAACCGCAGCGTCGACACGATGATGCCGTCCGAATGATCGAAGCGGGTGCGCGGATCCTTGCGGGTCAGGGTAGTGATCTCCAGGGGATCGCCGAATAGGAAGCGCAGTACGTCGAGATGGTGGACGCTCATATTGGCGAGCGTCAGCCGGTCATAGTCCTCGAGGAAGCTCTGCCAGTGCGGGATCGCATGCATGTCGATCTGGGCGAAGACGATGTCGCCGAGCGCGCCGCTGTCGATGATCTGCTTCAAGACGCGCATCGACTGGTCGTAGCGCATGTTCTGGTTGACCGAGAGGATCTTGCCTGCCTTGGCCGCCTCGTCGCGAAGCTTGACTGCCTCTTCGAGGGACAGCGCCAATGGCTTCTGCGCCAGGATCGCCTTGATATGTGCCTGCTTCAGAGCATGGCGGATCAGCGCCGGCTGCTGGTCGGGTGGAAAGGCAAGATCGATGATCTCGACGTTCTTGTCCTCGATGAGCTGTTCCGGCGTGTCGTGGACGGTCGGGATATCCCAGCGTTTGGCGACCTTCTCGGCGCTGGCCTTGGTCCGCGAGGCAATCGCCACCACGGGGAAACCGGCTTCCTTGTAGGCGGCAAGGTGACATTCGGCCATGATCATGCCGGCGCCGACGCAGCCGATCCTGTATTCCCTGGTGCGGACTTTAACGTCCGGCTCGAAGCCGTTGCCCGCTATTTCTTCGCCTGCCATATGTTCCTCCCGAAGCTCGTTCCTTGCAGCCGCCGTCATCTTGCCAGCGCTCCCCCGCTTTGCCCGAAATAATGCACCCTGCCCGGCTCGCAGGATATCGCCACCATCGCGTCCGGCCTGATGTCCGGCTGGCCGCGCAACAGCGCCCGCAGACGCGCCTGCCCGGCGACGAGCGTCACAACGGTGTAGCCGCCGAGCGGCTCGACCTCGAACACTCGCGCAGGCCGGCCCGCGCCCCCCTCCGACCAGGCCCTAACCTTGATGTCTTCCGGCCTGAGTCCAATTTCCACGGCATCGGCCGGGGCGCCGGTATCCGCGATGCGGATCGTGCCTTCCGCCGCCTCCACGCCTTCAGCGCCGTGCACCGACTTCAATATATTCATCATCGGCGAGCCGAGCAGCCGCGCTACATAGGTGCTGGCCGGCCGGTCATAGATCTCGGCAGGCGCGCCGATCTGCCTGATCTTGCCGCTCTCCAGTATAGCCATTCGGTCGGCGACCGACATCGCTTCTTCCTGGTCGTGCGTGACATAGATCAGCGTCTTGCCGAGCTCGCGCTGGATGCGCTTAAGCTCGACCCGCGTCTCCTCGCGCAGCCGGGCGTCGAGTGCCGAGATCGGGTCGTCCATCAGATAGGCGGCGGGATCCCGTACCAGCGCGCGGGCAATCGCGACACGCTGCCGCTCGCCGCCCGAAAGCTGTGCCGGCGGCTTGTGCAGGATATGGCCGATATGCAGCTTGGCCGCGACGTCGGCGACGCGCTTTTCGATCTCGGCTTCGGCGACCCGGCGTTCGACCAGCGGAAAGCGGATATTGTCGCGCGCGCTCATATGCGGAAACAGCGCCAAATTCTGGAACACCATGGCGACATTGCGCTCCGCCGGCGACACTGTGTTGACCGGCTTGCCGCCAATCAGGATCTCGCCCATGTCGGGCGTTTCCAGGCCGAGTACCAGGCGTAGTATCGTCGACTTGCCAGACAGCGGCGGCCCGAAGAAGCAGAAGAACTCGTTGTCGTTCACCGCAAACGACGCATCGTCGACGGCCAGCGTGTTGCCGTAGCGCTTTGTGACATTGCGAAAGACGATATCGGCCATCTCAAGCTGCTCTCAACGCAACGCCAGTGGCGGCGTCGAAGACGCGCACCGCCTCCGCCGCAGGCGCGACGACGGCTGTCTGCCCGATCGCCAGCCCGACATCATTGTCGAACACCGCCTTCACCGCAGTCTCACCCTCGCCAAGATGGATGATGGTGCGCGCGCCGATCCGCTCGACGAAACTCACCGGCATGGAGAGGCCACGGCCGCCTTCAGTCAGAATCACCTGCTCCGGTCGAAAGCCATAAAACACCTCGCCGCGCATCCGGCGTGCGGCATCGGCGATCTCGACCGGCAGCGGCGGCGTCGCCCCGAGTGGGCCAAGATCGATGACCAGGCCACGGTCGCTTTCCGCCGGCCTGCCCTTGAGCAGGTTCATGCCCGGCGCGCCGATGAAGCGGGCGACGAAGACATTGGCCGGGTTGTTGTAGACTTCCAGTGGCGTGCCGACCTGCTGCAGCACGCCATGGTCCATCACCGCGATGCGATCGGCCATGGTCATCGCTTCGAGCTGATCGTGGGTGACATAGACCATGGTCTGCCGGAACTGCCGCTGCAGCTGCTTCAGTTCGGTCCGCATCACCGCCCGGAAGGCGGCATCGACATTGGAAAGCGGTTCGTCGAGCAGGAAGATCGCCGGCTCCATGATCGCCGAGCGGCCGATCGCGACCCGCTGCAATATGTTGACCGACAGCCGGTCCGCCTTGCGGTCGAGCAGCGGCGTCAGCTGCAGCATCTCGGCAATGGTGCCGACGCGGCGGGCGATTTCGGCCTTTGCTGCGCCGCGCATTTTCGGCCCGTAGGCGAGGTTCTGCCGCACGCTCATATGAGTGAAGATCGCATAGTTCTGGAAGACGAAGCCGACGCCGCGCCACCCCATCGGCACGCCGGCCATGTCGCGCTCGCCGAACATTATCTTGCCGCTGGTCGGCTCTTCCATGCCGGCGATCATGTTCATCGTCGTCGACTTGCCGCAGCCCGAGGGTCCGAGCAGCGCCATGAACTCGCCGTCGGCAATGGCCAGGTCCATCGTCTTCAGCGCGGTGAAATCGCCGAATTTCTTGACCAGATTCTGCAGGTGGATGGTGCTCATGCCGCCACCTCGCCTACCCGAGCCATGCGTTTCATGGCAAACACCGCGGCAATGGACAGCACGATCAGTATGGCCAGCGCGATTGCCGCCACATAGCCCCAGATCAAGTCCTGGGTGGTGAGCTTGTAGATGTAGACGGAGATGGTTTCGGTAGCGACGCCGGGACCGCCGCCGGTCATGATGAAAAGCGTGTCGAAGATCTTGAAGTTCTCGATCACCCTGATCGCCAGCGCGATGATGATGATCGTCTTCATCTTCGGCAGCACGATGGTGACGAAGCGCTGCCACGGGTTGGCGCCGAGCAGAGTCGCCGCCTTGATCTGGTCCTCAGGCACGCCGACCAGGCCGGCAAGCAGGATCAGGAACATCAGCGGCGTCCACTGCCAGATGTCGGCGACCATGACGGCGACGAGCGCCAGCGTCGGGTCCGACAGCCAGGCAATGGTGACGGGAACGCCTGAGATCGCCGACAGGATGTCATTGACCGGGCCGCCCGACTGAAACAGCATGAAGAACATGTAGCCGGCCACCGCCGGCACCACCATCATCGGCATCAAGAGGATCGAGTAGAAGATCCGCTTGCCGGGGAACTCGTCGGCAAACAGCGTCGCGAGCGCCAGGCCGAGCAGGAACTCCGCCGGCACGCAGACGATCATGACGATGGCCGTGCGCTTCAGCGCACTCCAGAAGCGCGCATCGGCGGCAAGGTCGGTGTAGTTGGCGAAACTGTTCCACATCGACCAGGCGTTCCACCAGCCGGTGCCCGACAGCGGCGACCAGTCGGTCAGGCTGATATAGAGCTGCATCAGGAGCGGGAAGACGGCGATGAACAGCACCAGGATCTGCGCCGGCAGCGTCAACCGGAAGCCGAGCCGTGCGCCCTCGTCCAGCAACACCGATGCCGCTTTGGAGGCTTGCATGTCGCCCTCCGAAATCGTGGCTGTCACCGCACTCATTGCTTGAGCGCCCCGAAAGTCAGCCCGCGCACCAGATGGCGCTGGATGGCGATCCCCATGATCACCGGCGGCACCGCGGCGATCAGGCCGAGCGCTGCCTTGGCGCCGTAGAGCTGTCCGGTCATCGAGGAGGACAGCGAGGCCATGTAGACGGGGACCGTCACCCATTCGCGCGTCGTCAGAAGCAGCGCAATCAGATAGTCCGACCAGTTGAGGATGAAGACGAATAGCGCGGCACTGGCCAGCGGCGCGCGCATCATCGGCAGCGTGATGCGGGTAAAGACGCGCCACCGCGAACAGCCCTCGACCAGTGCCGCCTCCTCGATCTCGCGCGGCATGTCGTCGAAGAAGGTCTTCATCAGCCAGAAGGCGAAAGGCAGCGTGACGATGCCGTAGATCAGCGACAGCCCCCACCAACTGTCGGTGAAATTGAGGAAGGCCCACATGATCATCACAGGGGTCATGACCGCCATCGGCGGAAACAGGCGAAGCTGGATCAGCGCCAGCGGCAGGTTCTGGCCCGAGCCGAAGCGCGACAGCCCGTAGGCCGCCGCGGTGCCCGCCGACATGGCGATTGCCGTGCCGAATGTGGCCGACAGCAGCGACGAAAGGATCGGCTTCAAAGCTGTGCGGTCGAGAGCGACGATCAGACTGTTGGTCGATTCACCGAAGACGAAGCGGAAATTGCTGAGTGTCGGGTGCTTCGGCCACCATGTCAGGTCGGCGCCGGTCGCCGACCATTCGGCGATCGGCTTGAACGCCATCGACACCATCCACAGGATCGGCACCAGCGTCACCGCCATCGCCGCAAAGATCGCGGCATAGCGGAATATCTCGAAAAGAACTGAACGCTTCATCTTGCAGCTTTGCTGGGTCCTTCGTTGCCGAGGGGAAGAGCGACCGCTCCTCCCCTCCTTGGTAAGATCCTGCGAGGATCAGGCGATCGGGTCGAGGACGGTCGGCCAAGCCTCCTTGTTGGTCTTGATGGCTTCGAGAAGCTTCTCCTCGCCGGTGCGGCGGGCAATCTTCTTCCACTCGGCCTCGGTGTCGGCCATCGCCTGCTCGGCTGTCTTGGCCTTGGTCAGCGCGGCGACGAGGTTCTCGTCCAGCGCGTTGTGGAAGGCGGTGGCGCCGGGATAGTTGATGGTGGGCACGGTGCGGGCGACCGTCTCTCGCACCACGTCCATGTGGTAAGCATGATAGGTCTGGCGAACCAGCGGATCCGAGAAATCCGATAACCGGAACGGATCGAAGTAGCCGCCCGGATTGGCAGTCATCCAGGCGTAGATGCGGCTTGAGCCCAGCCACTGCAGGAACAGGTAGCAGGCCTCCGGATTCTTGGCTTGCGAGGACACCGACGCCGACAGATTGAGCCACAGCACCGACCGGCTGACCAGCTTGCCGTCGATCTCGCGGCCGGGTGGCAGCATCGAGCCGATCTTGCCGGTGACAGCTGAATCCTTGTTGCCGGCATTGTCGAGGAATTTCGGCAGATTGGAGAAGGCGCAGGTCATGGCCGCACCGCCCTTGGCGAAATTGCCGTATTGCTCCGGCCAGCCCCAGGAGATCGCATCCGGCGAATGATGCGAAAGCGACGCAATGTACTCGTTGGTCGCCGCGATACCTTGCTCCGAATTGATCAGCGGCTTGCCAGTATCGTCGAACAAGAACTGATTGGGCGAAGCCATTGAGACATAACGCTGATACCAGTTGGTGTAGCCCCAGCCCTGGTTGCGCAGATCGGTCGAGCCGAACAGGCCCTTGTCCGGGCGCTGGAAGAAAGCGGCGATCTCGTCATGCTGCTTCCACGTCTTCGGCGCCGCCAGTTCATAACCGTATTTGTCGGAGAAGGCTTTCTTCTCGTTTGCGTCGCCGAACAGATCGGTACGGTAGACCCAGGTCTGGAAGTCGCCATCCAGCGACACGCCATAGGTCGAGCCGCGATACTGATTGAGCAGCGAGACGCCCTTGGCGCCGTCGACATAACCGCGCTCGGGATCGTCCCATTCCGGCTTGTATTGCGCGACGAAGTCGTCGAGCTTGAGGATGCCGCCGGTTTCGGCGAGGTCGCCAAGGCGGTTCCATTCGACCGCATAGATGTCATACGCCCCACCCTTGGTGGAGATGTCCTGCATCGTCTTGGTGAATTCCTGGCCGTTTGGCACACCGACGATTTCCAACGGAATGCCGGTTTCCTTCTCCCAGAGATCCTTGATCGACGGCGCGCCGGCCGGAAACGGCTGGGTCAGCTGGCCGATCGAGCCGTCGGACAGGCCAAGCACGATCTTGGCCGGCGCCTTGCCGGCGCCCTTCATCGCCTTGGCCGCCTCGATGGCGCGGCCCTCCGGCGTATCGGCGCCATATTGATAGCGCTCCGAGCCGTCGAAGCCCGTCGGGCCACCGATCATGCCGGGCGCCAGGGCATCGGCCGCATAGGCGCGGCTTGGGCGAATGAATTTCGGTGCAATACCTGCGGCGGCGACAAGGACTGCCGCCTTTCCACCGGACGCCAGCAAACGGCGCCGCGACACGCGGATCAAATTCGACATTGGAACTCCTCCCTCAGGGCCTTGTTCCTCCACGGCCCTTATGATTGATATTGACGGCACTATACGAAGGCTGTCAACATCATAAATAATCAAGATACATCATAACATCTCATGGGAGGGGAGAAAATGGCGTTTGTGAAGGCTCTCACACTGAAGCCGGTGCTTGAATTTGAGGGAGCCCGGCTGCCCACCTCCCCGCTTTGGTCCGCTTCGGCATTTATTGTAGCGCGGCGGCTTGCACATCGGCCAAGGCCGGTTACATCATTTCCCATCAGAATCGCGGGTGGCGATGAGGCCGCTCTGCGACATCGGACCCATGAAATGCGTAATCTCGATGCGCCGTTGGCGCATTTTGGAATGAGGTGATCGACAGTGCGGTCCACCCTGACAGACATAGCCCGGGAAGCCGGCGTTTCCGCCGCCACGGTCGACCGTGTGCTCAACAACCGCGCCGGGGTCAGGGCGCGCACCCGCGAGGTCGTGCTCGAAACGGCACAGCGGCTTGGCTATATCGCTGAAAATTCGAATAATCCGAGCTCGCTCAACGCGCTGCGCGGTGAGGTAATGCGGCTCGATTTCGCCCTGCCCGCCGGCACCAATTCCTTCATCAAGATGCTGCACCGCCAGATTGAGGCTCAGGCGCAGGCGCGGCCGGACCTCGACGTCCGCGTCGCTACCATCGAAGGTTTCAATCCGGACCGGCTTGCGCGTCTGCTGCAGGAACTGCACGGGCAGACTCAAGGCGTCGGTGTGATCGCGCTCGACCATCCAACGGTGCGTGAGGCGATCCGCTCGCTTTCGGCCAGCGGCGTCAAGGTCGTCACCATCGCTTCCGACATCCTGCATGTGCCGAGGGTTGCCTATATCGGCATCGACAACCGCGCCGCCGGCCGGCTCGCCGGCTACCTGCTCAACCGCTTCATGGGCGCCGGGCGTCCGGGCAAGGTCGCGCTGTTCGCCGGTTCGCTCTCCTATCGCGGCCACGAAGAGCGCGAGATGGGCTTCCGCCACATACTGACGGAAGAATCGCCCAATCTGCAGATCGTGGAGATGCGCGAAATGCTCGATGACCGCGAAAAAGCCTATTCTGAGGCCTCCGCCCTGCTGGATCGGCACCCGGACCTGGCCGCCATCTACAATGTCGGCGCCGGCAACACCGGCATCGCCCGCGCACTCAAGGAGCGCGGGCGCGCGCTGTCGACGGTCTTTCTCGGCCATGAGGTGACGGAAGGCACCAAGGAGCTTCTGCTCGACGGCACGCTCGACGCGGTCATCGACCAGAACCCGCGCGTCGAAGCCCGCGAGGCGCTCAACACCTTGAGCCATGCGGTCAGGGGGTTGCCTTACGAACTGCACCAGCCACGGCTGCAGGTGATCTTCAGGGAGAGCATCCCGGAGATCTGAACCAGGTGAAGCAGATGCGTCACAAATTCATGATCGCCCGGGCGAGATCTTGGCGGCCAGATCAAGGGGCCGACTGAGAATCTTCGATCCGGCTCAGGCCTGCAAAATTAAGTTGACTATTGTCATCATGTTTTAATAAGTACCCCTGCCCGGCCCGTGTGTCGAGGCTTCTCCATCATGCCAGCCAGCGCCAACGGCCGCCGCCAGCAATCTTTGCTTTTCCGGGGGCTGCACGCATGAAACTGACAAGCAACAAGACCTTGATGGCGAGCACCGCGCTCGCCTTCGCGCTCGGCCTGTGCGCCGCGCCGCTAGCCGCCGCGCAGGAGCCGGAGAAGAAGGGTATCGCCGCCGAGGCCGACCGGGCGGTCAAGCCTCCCCAGCAGGCTAGAACTGGGCAGAACGAGCCGACCGTGCTTGACCTGATCACCATCTCGGCGACGATGATCAAGACCGCGATCATCGAATCGATGGCCGCCATCAGCGCCGTCGATCAGGAAGAGCTCGAACGCATCCAGCCTGACAGCGCTGCCGACATTTTCCGCACCACCCCCGGCGTTGCCGCTTCGATGAACGGCGACGATCCGGCAACCGCCATCAACATTCGCGGACTGGAGCAGTATGGCCGCGTGGTGGTGACGCTCGACGGCGCCCGCCAGGATTACTGGCGCGTCGGCCACGGCTCAGGCTCGTTCTATGTCGAGCCGGAACTGATCAAGGAAGCAACCGTCATTCGCGGCCCGGTCTCGAACGCCTATGGCTCGGGCGGCATCGGCGGCGTCGTCTCCTTCGAAAGCAGGGGTGCCGGCGATTTCCTCAAGCAGGAGGAACGCTGGGCGCTGAGCGAGAAGCTCGGCTATGAGACCAATGGCGACGGCTTCACCACCAGCGCCACCGGCGCATACCGTTTCAGCGACGACGCAGATATCATCGGCAACCTCATCTATCGCGACCGCGACAGCTACGCCGATGGCAATGGCGATACCGTGCCATGGACCGGCGAGCGCATCACTAGCGGCTACATGAAGGCGACGCTGCGGCCCTCCGACGGCCACGAGCTCAAGCTCGGCGCGATCCTGCAGCGCTACAACGACCAGATCACCGGATCGAGCGGCTCGACCTCACCGACGCTGAGCCGCTACGACACCGACACCACCAACCAGACCTACACGGCTGCCTATACGTGGAGGCCGGACGACAACGAGCTGATCGACCTCAGTGTCAACGCCTATCACAACCGCACGCGCGCCGAGCAGACGCAGGTCTGGCCGGCAACGGCGATCCGCAACTTCCGCTACTACGACGTCGCCACGACCGGCTTCAACCTGAAGAATTCCTCGCGCTTCGATGCCTGGGAGATCGCTCACACCCTCACCTACGGCCTCGATTACTACTGTCTGGAGGCCTCGTCGGAGGCCGCGCATTTCGGTTCGGGCGAGCAGCAGGGTTATGGCGGCTTCCTGCAATGGCAGGGCGACTACAGCGACTGGCTGCAGCTCATCGCCGCCGTCCGCTATGACGGCTACCAGCTCGACGGCGAAACGAAGACCGTGCCGCCGGCGGAAACCTCGATTTCGGGCGATCGCTGGTCGCCTCGCCTCACCGTCGGCGTAACGCCGTTGGATGGCTTCCAGCTCTACGGCACCTATTCCGAAGGCTACCGGGCACCGGGCCTGCAGGACGTCTATCGCGGCGGCGGCGCGCATGGCGGTGGCGACAGTTACCAGCCTAACCTGCTTCTGCAGCCCGAAACGGCGAAGAGCTGGGAAGCCGGCGTCAATCTGAGATATGACGATGTGCTGGCCGCGGGCGACCTGGTTCGTGCCAAGGTCAACGTCTTCCACACCGCCGTCGAAGGCTATATCGACGTCGACCTCACCGTGTTGCCGCGTATGGCGATCAACATCGGCGACGCGCGGCTGAAGGGCATCGAGGCCGAAGCCGTCTATGACTATGGCTGGGGGTTCGCGAACTTCGCCGGCGCCCTGATCGACGCCAAGGTCGTCACCGGCGTCTATTCCGGCCAGGCGCTAAATAACACGCCGCTCGACCGCTTCTCGGCGACCGTCGGCTTCCGCATGCTGGAAGACCAGCTCACAGTCGGTGCGCAATATCTCAGCGTCGGCAAGATCACCCGGACAAGCCGCACCAATCCCGACGCGCCGACAGTGATCGACGACGGCTTCGACCTCGTCAACGTCTTTGCCAACTGGCGCATCAACGACCACGCCAAACTCGATTTCAGTGTCGATAACGTCTTCAACACCGCCTACACCGACCCGCAAAGCGCCTGGTCGACGACGGCGGCGACGGAACAGGGCAAGGGCCGCACCTTCAAGGTGGCGCTCACAGGCAGGATCGGAGGTTGAGAATGAGGGACCCATCGGCGAGCGGACTGGCCTGCGAAGCGCGCTTGAACCTGCGCAACCTGCCGCATTACATCGACCGCATCAGCGACAGGCTGCAGAGCTTCGATGCCGATGCCTCGCGGGAGGGGCAGCGGCTCGACTTCCGCTTCGCCTTCGGCGACGCGTCTCTTTACATGGAGCGGCTGGTCATGCGGGCCAACGCCGCCGACCGCTATGGGCTGGCCCGCATCAAGGACCTGCTGGCCACCGCCGTAGACGTATATGCCAAGGAAGAAAGTCCCGAGATTGTATGGACCGGCGATCTCGCCGAAGAAACCCGCCTCGCGCAGTTCCGTGAGATGGTCGTCACCCAGGTCGGCGACCTGACGCCGCACATGCGCCGCATCCGCTTCGCCGGCGAGGATCTCTTTCGTTTTGCGAAATTCGGCGGCATGCATATCCGCATGCTGTTTCCGACCAGGGACGTCCCCGATCCGCTCTGGCCGGTGCTCGGCAGCAATGGCTTGCCGGCCTGGCCCTCGGACGACAGGCGCCCGGTAGCGCGCGTCTACACCATCCGGGCCCTCGACGTCGAAAACGGCATCATCGAGGTCGACTTCCTCATCCATCCCAGCGACAGCGTCGGCGCCCGCTGGGCCATGCAGGCGGCGCCCGGCATGAAGATCGGCATCATGGGGCCGGTCGGCCGTCCGGTGCGTCCGGCGTCCTGGTATCTCATGGGCGCCGACGAAACCGGCTTGCCGGCGCTGGCCCGCATGCTGGGATCGCTGCCCGCCGAAACCAAAGGCGTGGCCTTCGTCGAGATCGCCGACGATGGCGAACGGCTAGTCATCGACAACGCGACCGGTATTGAGCTGCACTGGCTGCCGAGAAATGGCGTGCAGGCCGGCACCGACGACAGGCTGGCGCGCGCCATCCGGTCGGTCGCATGGCCGACCGGTTCGGCATTCGGCTGGTTCGCCGCCGAAGCAGCCGCCGCCAGGACGGTGCGCGAACATTGGCGCGGTACACTGGCGCTCGGCCGCAACGAAACACTGGCGGCAGCCTACTGGCGGCGGGGCGCGGCGGGACTGATGGCCGGCTAGAGCTTGCTCACCATCGCTTGCGCATCTTCGCCCAGACCGATGGCGATCCGGTCGCCGGAGACAATGCCTGATGTGTCGCAGACGACCAGCGGCATGCTGATGTCGTAGAGGAATTCGGCAACGATGGCGCCGACGGCAAGGATCGGGTCCGGCCGCTCCAGGATAATGCCGGCCGGCGCCGTGCCCCTGCGGATCGCTTCGGCCAGAACCGAAGACGAGGACGACGACCCCCGCCCGCTCGGCATCACCAGGATCTTGCCGGCGATATTGCCGCCCAGGTCCGGATGCGAATAGTCGATGATGTCGCCCGTTTCGACGTCGATCCCGCCCCAGAAGCTGAGCGCCTGCGAAAGCACCAGCGCCGGGCCTTGTGCCGAGCCGGAAAGGTGGAATGTACCGGTTCTGGCCGGCGCCTTCATGGCGCGGCTCGCACGACGCGGCCGGCCGCAGCCGAGCGGACGCAGTCCTCCATGTCACCGAAGGCCACCGAGACACCGATATTGCCAGGTGCGTAATGCGCCCATTTGCCCGAATTGGTCATCACCACGCCATCGAGACGCTCGAGGATCGACGTGACATAGGTGCAGGTGTCGGTGACCGGAACGAGGCCGAACTCTTCCATGCCGGCCAGTGCGCCTTCGTCCTGCAGTCGCGTCAGCGTGGCACGCCCTGTGTTGACGTAGATCGGGACGCCCCTGCCCGGCGCAACTTCGCGCAGCAGCGGCAACAGGCGCATCCACTCTTCATGGGAGAAATGCGGCGTGCCTAACGACACGGCTGCAAGCTGCACGCCGTCGGGGACGCTCGACAGCCTGACCAGCGCATGGTGGATGTCAGTCCGAGAGATCCGGATTTTTTCCTCCGGCACCAGGCCGTGCAAGGCCTCATCCAGCGTCTCCGCCTCCGGCGTGATGCCGACGGCATGAAATAGCGCCACCGCACCCGTCGTTGCCGCCGCCGCCCCCAGCGCCTTCAGTTGGTCCTCGTCGCGCGGCTGCGGCAGGCCCGATATGACAGGGATGCGGTCGCCAGCCCTTTGCCCGACGATCAGCCCGACGCCGACAAACAGGGCGTCGGTAGGCTCGAAAGCAGCGTCAATCAGCTCAAACAGGATCCGGCCTCGTCGATTTTCACTCAGATGCAGCCCCCAGGCCGGCGCGCGCGCGGTGATTGCGCAGCACAAATCGATGAAATCGCCATAGCGGTTGGTCCGCGCGCCGATCACCGAATTGGCAAAGACGATGGCGTTGGATTCACCCCAGGCGATCTGCTCGCCGAACCTTGGCCGGAACCGAGTCTGATAGGGTGCGCAGGTGAAGGTCGCCTGACAGCCGAGTTCCAGATGCGCCTTCATCAGGCGTCGCGCCGGCGCTTCTTCCGCGGCCGGCATCTTCACCAATCCGGGATGGATGAGGTCGAACGAACCGACATTCAGCGTCGTCGGCACCCGAACGCGGCCGCCGCCCTCAATCAGCCTTTCGACGAAATCGAGGCTGGCCTGGCCGTGATAGAGGCAGCCGTCGATATGCGCACCGGCAATATCCAGCAATTTGTGCGCGCCGACCGCCTTCGAACAGGCAACCAGGATCTTCATCGCAGCGGCCACGGCCGGACCCTGCTCGCCCTGCAGCATCGACTGGTCGCCCGCATTCAATTCAAGCGACATCGAGTATTCCGCTCACACTTTGCCCGACCATGCTTTCCCCGATTGCGGACCGCCTGGCAAGACTGAAGGATTGGATCTGCTAGCTCGCGTCGATCAGCACCGTACTCTCCGACGACCAGCGCAGCACCACCTGTTGTCCTTCCGCCAGCTTTTCGATGCCGGTGTTCTGCACGATGACCTTGATTGTCTGGCCATCGCGATCGACAAAATACGTGCTGTTGTTGCCGGCGAAGATGCGCTTGGAAACCCGCCCCGTGAGCATGTTGGCATGGGCTCGGTCCGGAACGCCGGCATTGGTGGCGATGCGGATTCGTTCAGGCCGCACGGCGCAGCTCGCCTTCGTGCCGGCAACAAGCGTAACCCCTGCGCCTGCGGCAATCCCCGTTCCGTCAGGCAGCCGGATGCCCGTACCAGTGGCGTTGCCGCGAAGGATGTTGGCGTCGCCTAGGAAGGTGGCGGCAAACTCACTCTTCGGCCGATCGTAGATCTCCTCGGGAGGGCCTTCCTGCACCAGCTTGCCATCGCGCAGAATGCCGATGCGGTCGCTCATCGTCAGCGCTTCTTCCTGGTCGTGGGTGACGAAGATCGTGGTGATGCCGATCTCGCGCTGAATACGCTTCAATTCGATTTGCATGTCCACGCGCAGCGCCTTGTCGAGCGCGCCGAGCGGCTCGTCGAGGAGAAGCACGCGCGGCGTGGTGACGATCGCGCGAGCGAGCGCCACCCGTTGGCGCTGGCCGCCGGAGAGCTGGTGCGGCCGGCGACCGCCGAGCGTGCCGAGTTGCACGAGGTCGAGTGCGCGCTGCACCTCGCTGGCAATCACCGCCTTGGGCTCGCCGCGCACCGACAGTCCGAAGGCGACATTGTCGGAGACGCTCATATTGGGAAAGAGCGCGTAGTTCTGGAACACCATGCCGATGCGCCGCTTCTCCACCGGTACCCGCTCAACACTTTCGCCGCCTATGGAGATGCGACCAGAGTCGGGAAAGTCGAAGCCTGCGATCTGGCGCAGCAGCGTGGTCTTGCCGCTGCCGGAGGGACCGAGCAGGGCGTAGAAGCCGCCGTCGGCGAAATCGATCGAGACATCGTCCAGCGCCTTGTGCGCGCCAAAACTGCGCGACACATTCGATACCTGCACGCCCGCCATTATTTCTCTCCGCCGAATTTGAAGAAGCGCGCCGTCAGCAGCATCAGCGCCATCGACACAACAATGATGATCGTCGAGACAGCATTGATCTCGGGCGTGAAACCCTTGCGGATCGCCGCGTAGATTTCGACCGGCAGCGTCGTTTGGCCGGGCGTCGACAGAAAGTAGGAGACGACGAACTGGTCGAAGGACACGGCGAAGGCGAACAGCCCGCCGGCAATGACGCCCGGCATGATCCAGGGCAGCGTGACGCGGTTCGTCACCTGCCATTGATTGGCGCCGAGCGAGCGCGCCGCCTCTTCCAGCTCCGGCGCAAATGTCTGCAGCCGGGCCGAGACGACGACGATGACATAGGGCAGTGCCAACGCCACGTGGCCGAGCAGGATGGCATGCAGCCCGCGGCCGATGCCAACGCCGAAAAAGAAAATCAGCATCGCCGTGCCAGTGATCAGCCACGGTATGGCGATCGGCGGAAACAGCAGCGCCTGCAGGAATTTCTTACCGCGGAAGTCGTAGCGATAGAGCCCTAGCGACGCCGCGGTGCCGAGCGCGGTGCAGATGATGGTAGTGATGACGGCGATCTCGACGCTGTTTCGCGTGGCCGCGATCAGCTGATTGTTCTGCCAGAGCGAGGCATACCATTCCGTCGTCCACTCGAACGGCAGCTGGTAAAAGGGCGAGACGTTGAATGACATCAGCGCCATAATAATGATGGGCAGGTACAGGAAGGCGAGCAGCATCAGAATGTAGACCCGGCCGAGCCATTCCAGGATTCGGGTCGTCGCCACTAAGCGGCCCTCCGAAGCACCGGCGAAGTAACCGCCAGGATGACCAGCACCACAGCCAGCAGGATGAAGGACAGTGCGGCACCCAGCGGCCAGTTGAACACGGCAACGAACTGGTCCTCGATGACAGTGCCGTAAAAGGTGCCGGTACGGCCGCCGAGGATGCGCGGCTCCATGAACGAGCCAACGACCGGGACGAAGATGAGGGCTGCGCCAGCCACCAGCCCCGGCATCGACAGCGGAATGATGACCCGCTTCAGCATCTGCAGCCGCGAGGCACCGAGCGAGCGCCCGGCCTCGATCAGCGAGTCATCGATGGCCTGCAGGGTCAGATAGCAGGTCAGCACCATGTAAGGCACGTAGGAGTGCACTAGCCCGATGATGACGGCCGGATAGGAATACATGAGATCAATGTTGATCTTGAACGGCAGCACGGCGTTGAGCGCTGTGTCGAGAATGCCCCCTTCGCGCAGCACCATCGCCCACGAGAAGATGCGCACCAGCCCGTTCGACCAGAACGGCAGAATGACGAGCAGGAAAATCGCCTCGCGGCTGCGGCCTTTCAGCACCTTGGCCAGCACGTAAGCGGCGGGATAACCGATGACGATGCACCACAGCGTCACCTCGAGGCCGAGGCGCAGCGAGGCCACCAGCAATGTCAGGTAAAGGCTTTGTGAAAAGAAGGCGGCATAGTTTTCGAGCGTGAATGCCCACGGCTTTCCCGATAGCGGCAGGTCGGTGATGAAGGAGAAGAAGACCATGGCCGAGAGCGGCAGGAAAATTGCAACCGTCAGCCAGAGATAGGCAGGCGCCAGCAGCGGCAAGGCCGATCTCAGCCCGCTGCGCGACGCGGTTGCGATCTGTACTGCCATGACATCTCCTCCCAAGATAGGAAGGATCAGCCGACATTGATGGTCGGCTGATCGCGGCTTCTGCTGTTACTTCACGTCGACCTTGAGCTGCTGCCAGAGCGCCAGATAGGTCTCGCGCTGCGCGTCAGTAATCGGCGCCTGGAACTGGATGCGCTTGGCGACTGCCGGGTCGCCCATCACCTTGCGGTTGAAGGAACCCTCTGGCAGCGCTTCGACCGCCTTGGTGTTGGCCGACACCGGCGCGCCGACCTTGGTGACCCATTCGACATAGAACTTCGGGTCGATCATGTAGTTGATGAAGGCTTGCGCCCCGGCGACGTTCTTGGAACCGACCGGAATGGAAAAGGCGTCAAGCCAGGCGACGGCACCCTCCTGGGGAATGACCAGCGAGACCGGCAGCTTGAAATGCGTCTTGGCGCGGTCGGCCGAGCCGCTCCAATAGGTGCCGATGTCGATCTGGTTGGAGGCAACCATCTGGTTCCAGTCGTTCTCCGAGCTCCAGAACGTCTTGATCTGCGGCATCAGCGAGGTCAGCTTCGCCTTGACCGCCTCCATGTCCTTGACGTCGTTGATGTTCTGGCCGGTAGCGATGGCGCCGAACTGCACGGCCTCGACGGCATCGTCACGGATGGTAACGCGGCCCTTGTGGGCGGGATCCCACATTTCGGCGATGCTGGTCGGCGGCTTGTCGAATGACTTGTCGTTGATGGCGAGCGCCGTCAGCCCCCAAACCCACGGCACCCCATAGACCTTGCCGTCATGGACGAGCATCGATGAGCCGGCCTTGTCCTTGCTGATGTCGGCATAGTTCGGCAGCTTGGACGTGTCGATCGGCTGAATGAGCTTTTCCGCCATCGCCTGGTCGTTGAAGGCGGCATTGATCATGACGACATCGTAAAGGTCGGGATTGGTCCTGAGCTTGGTCAGCATTTCCTGTTCGGAATTGAAGAAGTCGTTGACGACCTTGTTGCCGGTTGCCTTTTCGAAGGCGGCTATGGCCCAGGGCTCGTCGGCGCCATAGCCCTTCCAGTTGAGTACGTGCACCTCGTCGGCCCTGGCGGCAAATGCGAGTGCGGAGGCGAAGACGGCGGCCGCCGTCATTAGGGCAGTCAAGTGGGGCATGCGCATGTTCGTTCCTCTCTGTGTTTGCCCGCTTCCCGGGCTTTGTCAGGCTGTCGGGCGTTTGGCCTCTTGCTTCCGGCCATGGAGGCCGATCGGCGGACCGCCGGCATGGCTTAGGAATGTCTGGATCTCGTAGTCGGTCGGCGCTGATGAACCACCGTGGCGGGTGACGGAAATGGCCGCCGCCGCATTGGCGTAGCGCGCTGCCTCAAAAGGCGTCATTCTGCGCGCCAGCGCGCTGACGAAAGCGCCGATATGGGTGTCGCCGGCGCCATTGGTATCGATGGCGTCGACCTTGAAGCCGGCGATCGTTTGCGCCGAGCCGTCGGCCAGCCGCACATGGCAGCCTTTCGCGCCGGCACGAATGACGACGCCAATGGCCTTAGGGGAGTGGTCGCTTAGCAGCCGTGACGCGACTGTCTCGACACCGCCCGGACCGGCAATCGCGGCCGCTTCCGTCGTGTTGCAGCTCAACCAGGTAGTGCGGGCGAGTATCCGCGACAGGATATGGCGAGGAATGTCGGTGATGACAGGTGTCGGGTCGAGGACAAGGGGTGTGTCGGCCGGAAGCGCCTCGAACCAGTCGGTGAGCGCGTCGCGGCTCTTGGGATAGCTCAGCGTATAGCCTGACGTGAACACCCAGTCGTCTGCAGCGACCACCACGGGCGCCAGCATGTCGAGGCTGAGCACGCTTTCAGCACCCGGCCAAGACACGAAAGTGCGTTCGGCATCGCTCGAGATCAAGGCGACGCAATGGCCGCTGTCCATCATGGGCGATGGCGGGGTCAGAGTACTGATACCCTCGGCGTTAAAGGCGCTGCGCAGGAAGTCGCCATTGGGTCCGCTGCCGAGCTGGCCGCCGAACACCACCTTCATGCCGGTGCGGCTGGCCGCGACCATCATGTTGAAGCCGCCGCCGGCGACTTGTGCAAAGCTCGATGCGGTCTTCTCCGTGCCCGGTGCCGGCAAGGCATCGATGCGGTAGACATAGTCGACCACCGCGCTGCCGACATGGACGAGACGCCCCTTCATGCCGCCGTATCCTTGCCGGACCTGCTCTTCGCCGTCCGCAGGGCGACCAGGTCGGCGGCGAGCGCGCGCACCCGCCCAATGTCTAGGCCTTTGATCCGGGTGATGTGTTTCTGTGGCAATCGGGAAAAGCCGGTGCAGGCACCGGCCATGCCGGCCGCGATGGCGCCGATCGTGTCGGTGTCGCCACCGAGATTGGCACTGATGACTGCCGCCTGCCAGGGATCGCCACCGGCGACTTCCAGCACCGCGAATGCAGCCGGAACGGACTCCTGACTGGCGACGCCGGTGCCGACCAGATCGGTGATCAGCCGGATCGCGTCCTTCGTCGCCTTGCCGCGTACGAGCTTCTGCGCCCACCCAATGCGCGCGGCGATGTCACCGCCGGTCACCCAATAGCCGAGCGTTGCCCCGTGCCTCGCCCCGGCGATGGCGCTGTCGGAAGCGGCGCGCCAGTCACCGCCAGCGATGCCGCGACTGATGGCGGCAGCGACCGCTGCGGCCGAAGCGATTGCGATTGACGTGTTGTGCGTCGCCCTGCAAGTTTCGGCCACTTTGCCGACCAGTGCGTCAAGCGGCTCTGGCGGCATCATGATGCCGACTGGCGCGATGCGCATGGCCGCACCATTTGTGTCGCCGCTGCGTCCCGCTTCCTCGGCTGGCATACCGTTATTGATGGCGTCGATGGCGCGTTTGGTTGATGGTCCCAGCAGATCGTAGCTGCCGCGCGCCTTGACATCGCGTTCCCAGTCGAGCAGCGCGTTGACCCACCGCGCATGGTCGAACCGGTTACCGGATTCGACCAGGATACGGCCAAGCAGAAGCGCCTGTTCTGTGTCGTCGGTGATCGTCCCGGCCGGAAGTCCCTTCGACACCGGATGGTCGGCGAAAGGAGCAATGAAGTCCTCGACATGACCGTAGAGTTTGGCAATCCGCGCCGGCGACAAAAGCTGCGTCGGCATGCCCAGCGCATCTCCCAGTGCCCCGCCGACAAGCGCTCCCATGGCCCGATTGGTCATGTTCCCGGCGTCGTCCAGCATCACTCAGAACCTCATATGCAGCGCAAAATGCGCCGGGTTGAGCAGGCTGGTCACATATTCGATCGGCCGGTCATCGGCCGCACGCGTCAACCGACGACCGCGCAGGAACGGCGTGCCTTGCGGGCAGCCGAGGATGGCGGCGTCCTCTGGGTTGAGCATTTCGATGCCGACCCATTCCTCGCCATGGTCTGGAATGAGGCCGGCGCCGCGCAGCGTCTGGTGGAGCGAGCCTTCGCGCAGACCGCGTAACGGCACGTCCTCCAGTTCGGGTGACAATGGCAGGCGGCTGCGCTCAATGGAGATAGCGTGGCCGTCGCTGGCATTGGTGCGCACCCGATCGACAGCGATGAAAAACGGGTTTTCTATACCAAGCAGTGTGGCAAGATCAGGGTCCTCGATCACCTCGAGCCGCAGCGTCCGCGTCTCGGCATTTGCGCCGGCGTTGGCGAGCGCCCGCGACCAACCGATTGAGTCGTCAACGGGCTTGCCATCGAAGGTGACGAAAGAGCCGATGCCGACCTTGGTGGTAATCAGCCCGCGGCTGGACAGTTCCTCGAGGCCCTTGCGAACGGTGTTGCGGCTGACGGAGAAACGCTGGACGAGCTCGTTCTCGCTTTGCAACCGGTCGCCGAAGCCCAGAACACCGGAGCGGATTTCATGTTCGAGAACCGTGGCGATCTGTTCGGGCTTGCCCGTACCGGGAGACGATGGGACCACGCGGCGGACCATAGGCATACCTGTTCATTGCACCTGTATAGTCCTGTGCAATGTATCTGCAACGCCAGCTCTGTCAACCGACGGCGGAGGGCCACACAGATAGACCAAGCTGCTTGATGATACCCAGTGGCCGTGAAGGCCATACGAGGTGCGGCGGGCGAACGGGGTCGCTGGAGATATCACTGTTCGCTGCTGGAAGACCCCTCGACTGCCCCGTCACCATCTGCAGAATGCGGCAGAATGCCGAAGTCGCGCGACTTGGTCCCATGCGCCGCCGTCAGGAAACCATCGGCTGTGAGACCTCGCCTCAAAAGCTCACGTACAGCGGCCGACCGGCTCGGCATGTGCTTGTCGAAGCGCCAGTTCTCCAATGCCGCCAGTTCATCGACGGTCAGCATGATCTGCAATCGTTCCGGGCGTTCCAGTTCGGACATCTCGGCCTCCAATCATACCAGCCTAAATGCAGCTGAGTTAGTATGTTCCTAATTTTCTGTAGAATTAGGTACGTGAGCAGAATGCGTCAAGGCCTTCAGATGAGCGAGTCATGCAGAAGTCCGATGAAGCGGATCAAGCATCAAATAGGTAATCAACAAAATACGCTAACTATTTGACATAAAACGAGTTTTTAAGGAATTTCGGTTGCCAATCACGGAACCTGGGCGCATGGTAGAACACGAGGGACAAACCGCTCCTGAAGGGAAGGTTTCTATGCGCTACGGATTTTCGGTTCGTCTGCACGAAGACGTCAGTTCCCGAGTTCGGGCTACATTGCGGTCCGGGATTGCCATCAATCTGACTGCTGTCGCCGAAGCCGCGCGACTGCAGAACCTCGCCGAGAATGTTGCGCGCGAAGACATCGAATGGCTCGTCATGCAAGCAGCCCAGCTCTACGGGGCGGCTATCGAGTTCGACGGCTTCGCGGAAACCGATCTGGCGGAGTTTGCGTGCCCTCAGCTGATGCAAAGCAGCCCCGCAGTGGGCTGGGATGCCCTGGAAGACGGAACGGTCGCTTCGCCGGACCTTGGCCGTCAAACGCATTGAGGCGCGTGCTCTTTCGAGCCCCGCCATGCTCCGCCACGTGCTCGGCAAAAAGCCCGCCGCAAGGGCGGGCTTTGGACTGCTGGAGGCTTGGTGGACGAAGGCCTCTCGGCCCCGTCCGACATTTCATCCAATGTATTCGCCTTAGCGGCGGGCGATCAGCAGGCACAATTGGCGCAGATCGCTGTCGTAAGTGCCTTCGCTGCTGAGCACGTCAACGCAGCGCGTTTTCATCCTGGCCAACTTGTCCCCCGACATATCGGCAACGACCTGGGGCAAGCTGGGATTGAGGGGATTGTTGGGATTGGACGGGCTGCCCGGGTTGGACGGATTGCTCGGATTGCTCCCACCACCGATCCCGACACCGGCGCCGACATTGATGCCACTGCCGACCCTGACGCCGGCGCCTGCGTTAACGCGGCTGCCGATACCTACCCCGGCGCCCGCCGCGATGCCACTGGAACCGCCGATCGTTGCACCGGCACCGGCGTTGATGCCGCTTCTGCCCCCGACCGATGCGCCGGCGCCCGCGGCGATGCCACTGGAACCGCCAATCGTTGCGCCGGCACCGGTGTTAATGCCGCCGCTGCCGCCCACCGAGGCACCGAGGCCTGCCTTGATGCCGCCGTTGCCGCCAACTGTTGCGCCGGAACCGGCGTTGATGCCGCCGCGACTGCCAACCGTCGCGCCGAGGCCGGCTTTGATGCCGCCATTGCCGCCGATGGATGTTCCAACACCAACGGCAATTCCGTCCGCGGCATTCACGGGCATCGAGAGCATGAAAATAACTGCGCTGCCTGCCACCGCATCGGTGATTGTTTTGATCATGGTGGTCATAACACTCTCCTTGCTGTAGTTGCGCTGAACAGCCAGCGACATCGCCGGTTGCATGCCTACTAATTTGCAAGAAGATGATCGGTTTCTTTGCCAGTCAACTTTCTGGCCTCATGGTATCTGTTCACAGAACGGCCCAGTGAATTTTGTAGCCAATTTTTCCGAAAGTTTTACTTGGAAGGCGGAACACCACCGAGATCGGCCGAACTGTCCTCTACCTGCTGAAGCAGATGCGAGTGTCAGCTGATGGGCACTGCGATGGACGAACACAGCCGCAACGGAACCAGTTCTGGTGCTGTTCCGACCACGGAACAGGCCAGGAACACCTGACGATGAGTCCACCGCGAGATCCGGCGTTGGAATCAAATCCGCTCGAGTTCACGTTTTGCGTGGTCGCGCCTTGGGTTTGGTTCCGTTCTTGGCGGCGGGCGCCGTCTTAGGCTGACGTGATGTCGGCTTCGGCCGGCTGGCGGTCTTCTCTTTCGTGGCGATTTCTGCGTCGATTTCGGCGGTAGCCTGATCCCAATGCTGCTGATGCGCCCCGTCGGGCCTGCCTGCCTGTTCCCAGATCGCGTGTGCCCGCTGGCGAATCCGTTCCTGCCTGTCCGTCACTGTTGCCTCCGTCGGCTCGGTTCATGCGTAAGCAACTTTGTTCTAGCTGAAATTTCGACCGGCGTCTTGAGCGCTAGGCAACACCGTCATTGAACCTCTCTGTCACACAGGACGGCGACGCCGAGGAGCGCCGCCTTCTTGATGATCAGCCCCTCAAGGTCGGCGTCCGAGCGCTCGGTTCCGGTGCGTTCGCGCAACAGTGCAATCGCCGCCTTCATCGACAGCAGGCCATCGCCTCGTTCAGCAAGCAGTTTGTCGACGGCGGCGGCCACGTTGACCGGCTCGACATGCGGCAGCATGGGAATGGCTCCTTTCCTTGTTTCGAGACGACAGCGGCTCCATCCCGATCGCTCGGGATGGAGCTCTGATTTGGTAATTAGATCGTGACCTTTCCAAATCCGGTTCGCGGTTGTGAACGCCGATCAGTCGAGGACGTGCACGATCTTGCGGGTGCCTGGATCGACGAGCACCGTGCGATTGCCGACGACGACGTATCTGTACTTCACGTCGGGAACATCGATCGGTTGCAGCTCGACCGTATCGGGCAACGTGGAACCGATATTGAGCTCCACCCCCAGAAGATTGATCGACGCCAACGGGTGCTTGTGGACGTATTCGCGGATGACCGTCTGCTGTTCGGGCGTGACAATCACCTGGTCTGCGGTGGCCACGCCGACGCCGGCGAGCAACACCAATCCCGCCGCAGCAGGAACAAGGTGGATTTTCATCGTCTACTCCTGTTGTTACGGGCCTCGCCTTTACGGTTGCGACACGGCAATTCCGGTCGAAGCGGCGAACCCTCTAGGCAAACGCCCACGCCACCTTGTTGTTCCGTAAGTGGCGTCTAATCGAATGGCGGTGAAGCGCCGTGCGGTGCGGCGAATCGACTGCGGATGAGCTGCGGTGGCCCCCGGCGCAAGACCCCGGCCCATAGGGTTGCCGCTAAGCAGCGCTAAAGGAGGGGGTGATATAGACTGCGTCTAAAAAAACAATTTTGACAAGCTAATTTTGCTAGGCGACAGCA